>JACQAW010000121.1 GCA_016194725.1 Deltaproteobacteria bacterium | reverse complement strand
TTGTTGGGCGCGGTATTGAGAACCGGCTTTTTTCCCATCGCCTGGGCCTGGGGCGCCTGGTAAACCAGCACTCCCAAAAATAGCATTGCGATCGTTCCGACACTCGTCCATGAAGGTTTTTTCATTTCTTCAGTCTAGGTCAAGAGCTGCCGGACGGCAATTAACGCAGTGTGCGAGACAGGATTTATTTGCCCAGGGCCGTCGCGCGCGGGGAAAATGCGTTGCGCGTGGAACGTGCATTGCAATGGCTAGTCCCAGAGGGACCTCCTATGACCGCGCTGCGGATAAGAGACTGTATGACTGCGATGCCGCACACCATTGGCGCCGACATTCCCATCAAGAAGGTGGGCGAGATGATGTTGAAGTACGACGTTCGCCACCTGCCCGTAAAGAAAGCGGGGAAGCTTGTGGGCATCATCAGCGACCGCGACGTGAAAGCGGCGCGCTCTTATCGTGGGCCTGGCGAGCTGACGGCCGAGGAGGTCATGACCCCCGACCCTTATCTGGTCGCGCCAGATGCCGAGCTGGGCCCGGTAGCGCTCGAAATGTCCGAACATCGTTACGGCAGCGTGCTGATTCAGGATGGCGCGGGCGAGGTTATCGGCATTTTTACCGACACCGATGCGCTGCGCGTGCTGGGCCAGATGCTGCAGGGCGCGCGCAAGCTGCGCGTGGCTTAGGTCGGGCAGTTGGCTAGTCCAGACAGTTCAGGTCGTAATAATAATGGGGCACGCCGGCGCACAGGCGAACGGCCTGCTCATCATTTAAGAACGTGGTGCGTTTGGCATCCAGAAAACAATCCACGTTGCGCGCGGAGTGCTGGCAGCGGCAAAGGCGCGTGGCCTGTTCGTCGTTCAGGTAGGTGCGCATCTTGGTTTGGTTGAAGCAGTCCACCGGGGGCGCGATTTTGGGCGCCGGCTCATCCGTTCCGTGGTTTTTAGCGCGCTGCTCGTAGCTGCGGGCCAGCGCCGCCGTTGCGCAGCCAACCAGAAGCAGGAATAGAGCAAGGCGGACTAATTCACCCACGCCCTCGTGTTGTGCAAAAGTTATGCTGTCCTTACTTGGTGGTCAGGATGATCTCTTCGAAATACCGGTTGACCAAAAGCTGGTCGCTTTCGGTGTCGAACTGGAATTTGATGCCCGCGCGGTACTGAAAGTTCTCGGCGCTGATGATGCGCGTGTCGCGGCGATAAAGATTGCACCAGACCACCTCGGCTCTGAGAAAAAGGTGCTTGGGATGCTCGAGCACCAGAAAAACTTCCTCGCCCTTTTGCAGGGGGGCGGCGAGAAAAACGCCTACGCCGTCGGGGGTGATGTCGCTCAGGAAAACGCGGCCGGCGATGACGTCGCCGGTCTCGCGAATCTGAATCTGCGCACTGGTGCGTTGCAGGCGCTGGTGCGGAAGATTTTTCCTCGCTCTTGCCCGCCGTTCAACCGCTCTTTTCTGCCTCATCCAACCCAGTCCGTAGTGCATATAAGGGCTGATCGGCTGCTCATAGGAAATACTGTAGCGCCACTGAGCTTGCGCCCGGAATATAGTTGTACAGATAGGCCAATGAAATGCCTTTGGATAGAAGCACCTGGAGCGCAAGGTGCGGCTGCTGAACCGTGCCCTCGCGCAGATAGTTCAGCCTGCGCATAGCCGCGGTCGCGGTGAAACGGCCCAGCATCGCCGTGCACGTCACGATGTGAATGGCATCGAGGCCCAGATCACCCGATTGTTTCAACAGGAGGTATTCCAGCTCGAAAAACAAAAATCTGGCGCTCACCTGCGCCGACCCGAAATACATCGAGGCGACCAGATTCGAAACCCTTTCCCGGGTCACGCCCACTCCCAGGGTGAAGTGCTCGGTGCCCATTAGGACTGCCGGGCCGCCACCAACGGTATTTGTCGTGTTGTTATAGCGCGCAGAGACCCCCAGCCGCATCGAGAGCCTCCGTGGAGAGTCGAGCAGGCTCAAGGAGGTACCGACATTCAGGTTGCTCAGATGCCCCGTTGCCGGCTCGATGGGCTTGAAGGTGGTGAGCTGCGCCGGCCCGAAAAGGCGCTGTGGAACGTCGTTGCCGTAAAACGTGTTGTTCCCGCTCGTCGATATGCCGGTGCCGATCTTGTGGAATCCCTTGATGAGAGCGAAGGTGGGGTTCCAAGCCGCCAGGTCGCTTCGCAGGTAGCTTCCGATCACTTCCAGGCCGTAGCTCGAGGGCTGGGTGGGCAGCGCGGCCGCGTTCAGATTAAAGGAGTCTGAAAACGCGGAATGGGTGCCGGCTGGCGATGTCCGCTGGTTGCGGCCGCCACAGATGGCCTTGTAGATTTCAGGCGAGTGGCTGCGATAGTAGTTGCAGATGTCGCCTGCGAATACGTCGCGGCAAAGAACCAACATTAAGAGCGTGAGAATTAGTGGTCTCAGCATGGCTGGCTAAAAGCCTAACATGTATGTGGCAGTAACGAACTCAAGACCTTACTTGAGAAGTTGCCCCCCTCGTACTAGGCTTGTGGCATGCCAACCGTACTCCATCGACTCTCAAGCTGGGCCGACTCACAGCCCGAAACGCCCGCGCAATGTTACAAGGCCGGAAATGCCTGGCAGACGATAACCGCGCGGGAGTACCGCGACCGGGTATTCTACCTGGCACTTTTTCTCGAGGCGCGCGGTTTCACGCCCGGCGACATCGGCGCCATTCTTTCGTACAACTGCCCGCAGTGGGTGCACATGGACCTGGCGCCGCTGCTGCTGGGCGCCAAGTCGGCGGGCATGTACCCGAACTCGTCCGCCAAGGATATCGCGTACATTTTCGAACACACCCGCGCCAAGGTGCTTTCGGTGCAGAATGCCGCTTACTATAAGAAAGTGGGGGGCAAGCTGCCCGCGAGCATCGAGCTGGTGGTGGTTTTTGACGGCGACACGAGCGTCTCGAGCAAGGCTGTGTCGTATGAGGCCGCGCTAAAAGAGGGCAAGGCGCTGGCGCAGGGCAGGAAGTTCATCGATTACCTGGCGCGCGTGAATCGGAACGCCGGGGCTTTTTTGATTTATACCTCGGGCACCACGGGCAACCCCAAGGGCGCGGTACTGACTCACGACAACCTGGCTTTTACGTCCGATGTCGTCGCGCGTGCGTGGGGGCTCAAGCGCGGCGGTGGCCGCAGCACGTTTTCGTTTCTGCCGCTTTGCCACGTGGCCGAAAAGATGCAAAACATCGGCGTGGGAATTTCGTCGCGCTATGCCGTCTATCATGCGTCCACTTTCGACAATGTGTCATCTGAAATTGTGGAGGTGCAGCCCACGGTGCTATTGAGCGTGCCGCGGCTGTGGGAAAAGATGATGGAAGGCGTCGAGAAAAAAGTGGCCAGCGGCAAGGGCGTTAAAAAGCATCTGGCCCATTGGTCCTTTGACGTAGGCGCGCGCGTGGCCGAAAAGCGTTTTTCGGGGCGCAACCCCGGGCTGGCCGATATCGCGCAGCTCAAGCTGGCCGACGGCCTGGTGCTGAGCAAGGTGCGCCATGCCCTGGGCTTGGGTAAAATTGAGCGCGCGGCATCGGGTGCCGCGGCACTTGCGGCTCCGGTTTCGAAATGGTTTCGCAAGCTGGGCATCGAGGTGCTCGAAGATTACGGCCAGACCGAATCGACCGGCGTGATTTGCATGACCGAGCCCGGCGTGGACTGCGCGGGCACGGTGGGGCGTCCGCCCAAGGAAATGGAATTCAAGCTGGGCGATGATGGCGAGATGCTCACCCGAGGCCGGCACGTGTTTTTGGGCTACTACGAAAACGACGCGGCCACCGCCGAGACGCTCAAGGATGGCTGGCTGTACACTGGCGACCTGGGTGAGCTTACGGCCACCGGCTTGCTGCGCATTCGTGGCCGCAAAAAAGAGATCATGAAAACATCGGGCGGCAAGATGACGGCACCCGTGCCCATCGAAGAACGCATCAAAGAGCTGCCCGCGATCAGCCAGGCTTGCATGGTGGGCGATGGACGAAAATACCTGTCGGCGCTCGTGACTCTGAACGAAAAAGAAACCCCGGCGATTGCCGAGCAGGTCAAAGCCCACATTGATTCAGTGAATCGCAGCCTCGCGGGGTACGAGCAGATCAAGCAGTTCCGCATTCTGCCCGAAGATTTTTCGGTCGATAAAGGCGAGATGACGCCCACGCTGAAGCTTAAGCGCGCGGTTATCGAGAAGAACTACCAGGGCATGATCGACTCGATGTACTAGCGAAAATCAGGAACCACCGCGCGTATTTCCCTCAGTACTTCGGCGTTCTGGGGTTTGATTTCAGATAGCGCATACTGGGCCATCTCGCGAATATAGGGGTCGCGGTCGCGCAGCTTGCGTGCAAGGGCCAGCTGAATTCCGGTGTCTTTGGGTTTCAGTCCCGCCAGCGCGTAGCAGGCGGCTATGCGCACATCTTTATCGGGGTCATCCAGCCTGGCCGCCAGCTCGGCATGTTGGGTGGGCAAGGGGGCATTGCTTTTCCAAAGCAATGTTGCTGCCGCCGCGCGCACTTTCGGGTCCCGGTTTGAGAGAGCATGCGCGGCTTCGGCCTGGATTTTAGGATCGGTAGGGGCAAGGCACGCCAGTTGGGCGAGTCCGATGCTGCTGGAAAAACTCGACTCATGCAGCTCGGAGTAGGCCACGGTGCTTGCGGTAACGTGCAGGCTGCAGACTGCCTGCTTTTTGAGCTGCGTGAACGGTGGCGAAAGCGCGCCAAGGATCGTCTCGTGCCTGAGCTTGGCGTAAGCTTCGTCGCTAACCCAGCCCATGTCCCTCGTGAATTTGGCAAGGTCGAGCCGGAGTCCGGGCATCTGAATCTTGTCGAGCAGCTCGCTCATCTGCTGGCGTGGCTTTTCAAGGGTCGCCAGCGCGGCGAACTTCGATTTTTCCTCGGCGGTGTAACCAGCCGGTGGATGCAGCTTGAAGAAGGCCTGAATGGCCGGCAGGGTGTTGAGGTATTTCGAGCTCAGCATCAGCTCGCGCACCTTGGTCAGGCGGTCCACCACTGGTGCGCCCTCGTTGTAGAGAAAGCAGATATTCTCTTTCAGCTCGGCATCGGGCGAACCCGCGCTGATGCCCGAGCACTCGAGAATCGGAAACTGGCGCAGGGCGTATTCATATTCACGATTGACGCGGGTCAGGCCACTGACCAGCTGGCTCGTGGCATCCTTGGCCAGATAGTCCGCATAGTCTTTTTTCGAGCGCAGATACTCGCCCAGGCTGGGGCTGACATTTTTTCCGACGGGGCCGACTCGCGTATAGCCATAAACGTGGGGGACTCCATCAAAGGCATAGCGCATGCGGTCGCGGTTGCTGGGGCCCAGCGCCCCGTAACGTTCGGCCACGACCCGCTCGGCATCGGCGGGCGCGATGTTCTCTTCGAGCAGCACGTCGTAATACTGCTCGGGCGTGCGGCCGTCCGTATCTTTGGTGGCCAGCGTATTGCAGCCGAAAAGAAAAACCTCGCGCGGGTTTTCCAGAATGCCGCGGCAGTCCCGGCGGCACGAGTGGCGCTCGATTTCATCAAGCCCCAGCGTCAGGTGCGAGCTGCCAAAAAAGCTGCCGCCGAAATGCCCCGAGATCAGCAGCAAATCGCACTTGATGCCGCTGCGGCATGCGAAATCAAACCAACCCAGCTCGGAGTCGCCACCGCCGGGTAGCGAGGTGAGCTCGATGAAACGGAACTCCTTGGGGTTCAGTTGCGCCTTGAACATCTTCTTTTCGTCGTCGGAGTTGATTGTAATGGTGCAGACGTTGACCTTCTCGTCCGCAGGACCGGCCCAAGCCGCGCCACGATCCGCGCACAGCGCGGCCGTCATCAGGAAGGGGAGCAGTAATAATCGGCACTGGTTGCGCACGGCTTATTGCGCCACCGTGGGCAACGCCAGGCCCTTCACGTCCATTCCCGTCAGCAGCTTTTCGCACAGCGAATCCTTGGGCCCCAGGATCACGGAATCCAGCTTGCGCGATTTTAGAATCATGTCGCGCGCTGAGAGCATGACCTTGGAGGCGGTCAGCCCCTGGATCGCTTCGCCCAGCTCTTGCGGGTTGTCGAACCCCTGAAACGTGCGGGCAAACAC
>JACQAW010000120.1 GCA_016194725.1 Deltaproteobacteria bacterium | reverse complement strand
AAGCCATGTCTTGCCAGAAAGCGTCGACTCAAAAGCGAAGTGCTTGTTTTGCTCAATACAAGATTTGATGGTTGAGAGCATGATGCGCCCTGCTTGAAATGAGGCTTGCTCTACGTCGAGCGGCGAAATTCCAGAGGCGATGGTGTCGGAGTTGATAAACGTCGGTATCTTTTTTTGTTTTAGAAAAAAAGTCTCTGCGAACGTGGATTTGCCACTGCCATTTGGACCCGCAACAATTTCAATTATTTTTGGCATGGATTCACGGTCCTATTGATTTTGGTTCGACTGACTAATGAGGTTCCAATCGGTGCGACAGACAAAATATTTGGTCTCTTCAATAGTCTTAAGCATAGACCTAATCATATCAACAACTTCCAAAACGAAAAACCCCCGACCCTGTGGTTCCCAGTGTCGGGGGTTCGTCTAAAATCTAAATTTTAAATGGGGTCTCAATCGCGACGACAACATCAAAACATAAACCCCATGCATTGCTTATGGTTAGCATACCAGAGAAACGCTGGAAACTGCGAAAAACCATTGAACTCTTCGAGCGCGGTCACTCATTCCATGAAATCGCAAAGCAGCTAGGGAAGTCGCGTGAGGGCGTTCGGGTCCAACTCGAGAAGGCTGGGCTTCTCCAGTCCGTCATACAAAGTTCCGAGCGGAGCAGTGCGCAAATTCCGCGCGGCAAGGTGCGATGGAATTCACCCTATGGCTTCAAGTACGAGCGTGGTCGCGCCGTACGTCATCCCCAGGAATACGAAACCTTCCTCATTATAATGAAGCTGCGGAAGTCTGGTCGGAACGCCAGGGAAATCGCCGACCGGCTCAATGACCAAAAGCTTCGTCCACGGCTTGCCAAAAAGTGGGACCGATGCACGGTGCATCAAATCCTCGAATGGCATGAGCAACACCCCAATTTCTTGAAAGAGGTAATCTCATGGGAATCGACAAACTGATTCAAATCGCCGCCACACTCGCTGTGTTGGCTGTCTCGACAGGGCGGCTGCCACAGATTCTGCACGCCGTCCGGGTGGCTCAGATTCAGTTGGTCCACGACTCCCGAGCATCGGCGTGGGGGCGTCCGCTGCTGCTACCAGTGAAATAGACACGAAAGCGGATTCATTAGTTCCTTGGGGGCACCTACCCATAGGGCAAAGTAGGGACTTCGGAGCCGACCCGCTCATTTTATCCTGAGTTTCTTGCATAATTGGTCGGGGTTGAGGATTTCGATTCCAGAACATTTCTTCATTCTCAGAAGTGGCTTATCGCCGGTAACAATTGCGGAAGCCTGACCCGTTACGGCAAGCTCGTACAAGAAGTGGTCGTCTTTATCGGGGAACACCGCTTTGGGAATGCGCTTGGCTAAAACCATGAGTGCTTGATTGAATAGGGTGCCGAGCAATATCCGTCGCTGCCGGTCAAAGGGCGCCAACTTTGAGCGGCTGAGAACGGTGTTGATTTCATTTTGCAGCTCGATGCTCATGAGGGCTAAAAATTCGCCGGTAATCCAAGCTTGAATGACTTTTTGTGGAGTTCCGCCAGCCGTCAGGGCGCTTACAACTACATTCGTATCAACGACGAACCGCTTTACGCTCACGTCTAGCTTCTTTCTGTGCCTTCAGCGCCGCACTCATGGCCGTCTTTGAGGTGATACCCGCCTTTTTTGCGCCATCTTTAATGTCACCAAGGGCCGAGAGGGCTTCCTTTTGCTCTTTGGAAAAGGTCTTACAGAGTTCTTGTATCCCACGACGAATCAGCTCCGCCATTGATACGCTTTGAATGAAGGAAATTTTCTTTAACGTTTCGACTTCAGTTTCCTCTAAATAGACGGTGGTGCGTTTGAGCATGTGAACCTCCTGATACCGACATAATGACATATATATGTTGGTATGTCAAAGCTGGGGTAGTCAGGCTGCCCTGTACGGGTTCTTGGCTGCCGTCAGGATGACACAGGGTCTGGTGTCGCTAGCCAGGCTTGTGCGTCGCGCAATAGCCCCGTTATAGACCACTTGACTCTGTAGTATGGTACAGGGTGTAGACGCAAATCAGATCAAAAGGCGGGCCAATGAAAACTGAAAACAATCCTCAGGAAACGATGACTATCGGACAGGTCGCAAAGCAGGCGGGAATACCCTTCACCCAAAAAACGGGAAGGGTTCTCCTTTGTCGTCGGCGTACAAGCTGAAGGGCATCAGTAGCCCGGCTACAATCGAAACGAGAAGGCAGCCCAATCGGAGATCAAGACGCGATTCCAGCAAGTTTGGTCTAGTGATTCGAAAAGAGACACGTTCCCCCATCGGCGTTCCAAAGCCCCCAAAAAAATTAATACTTGATTAAAATTATACAGTAAAATAAGGAATATAGCCGCCTGAGCTAGAATATTTTGGACTCAAGACTTCTCATTATTCCGCCGATAAGGGGCAGCTTGAAGGTCGCAAGCTCGTTGATCCTTCGATTCGCATAAATACCCTTTATAATAGGTACTTATAGACAGGTGGGAAGTGATATGAATCCCACTTTACTTATTGCCCACTTTTGGAGATAATAAGATTTAGGAGTCTAAGCATGTCACGATCATCCGCCATCAAAAAGACAGTCCAAGTCAGACCGGATTCAAAGGGCCGGATCACGCTGGGTAAGCTCGCCGAGGGAGTCAGTAGCTTTCTCGTGTCCGAGCAGCCGGGCGGCGCTTTCCTCTTAGAGCCTATGGTCGAAATTCCCGCGCGCGAGAAGTGGCTTTTTGAGAACAAGCGCGCGCTCGAAAGCGTGAAAACCGGCCTCGCCCAATCCGCGAGGGGCGAAGTTCGGTCTCGTGGCTCGTTTGCCAAGTTCGCTGGCGAGAAAGATGAATGACCTGAAATGTCCTTCGAGCTGAAATTCACACAGGAAGCCGACACCAATTTACTTACGCTCGAAAAAGACAAAGGGCTCGAAAAACGCCTCAAGGCGGTTCGTAAGGCTCTCGGCTACCTCGAAGTCAATCCGCGCCACCCTGGCCTAAACACACACAAATACTCATCTCTTGTCGGAGAGAACGGCGAAGAGGTTTTTGAAGCCTACGCTGAAAACAAGACTGCCGCCGCCTATCGCATTTTCTGGCACTATGGTCCGGGTAAGAACGTCATCACGATAGTCGCCGTTACATCTCATCCATAGAAAATGTTGACCCAGGGATTTCGGCACTAAATTTAGGTGGGCGCGCAGCCCGACGCAAAAACGAATCAACGCCCTATGGCCGTCAAAATCACCGAGATCGCCAGCAGGAGCTTCGCGATCGGCGGAAAACTCCGAACTCTCAACCACTTTCCTTGCCGATCGTGCCGGATAAAGCTTCCGGCTGTAAAGAAAATCCCCTAGATCCAACTCAAAACATGCAGTCGATTTCCATGCAGCGGCAGCCTGCGACCATTTTTGGAGTCGTGGACGCCACCTGTAGCCGTTGCGGGTGTGAAATTGTGCAGATTTATGGGGGAACCGATGACTTCTTCAAGAAAAGTCGTTGCTCGCAGGGCTAAGAGGCACTTGATGAGAAATTGCGGCTCTTCGAGGCGGGGTCTTTGAGTTTACTGTATAACCAAAATCACCAATGATATTGGTGATTTTGGTTATATGATAAACCGTAGGCTTGATTTAGTTCGCTATATATGTATAATCACAAGTATGGCTGGTGAAAAAAATAGTAAACTAAACTCACTTTTAAAAACATGGCCTCCGGGTACGGTGGCCGTGGTTCCGTGGCTAGAAAAGTTAGGTGTCTACCAGCAGCTGGCCTACCAGTACGAGCGTGCAGGCTGGGTAAAGCGGGTAGGCCGCGGAGCCTATACTCGTTTGAATGATACCGTGGATTGGCCCGGCGGTGTTCATGCTTTTCAACAGCAACTTGGTCTTTCGATTCACGTGGGCGGGAAGACCGCACTCGAACTCAAGGGGCTTGGGCATTTTGCTGCAATCGGCGAGGGGGCCTACCTTTACCTATTCGGCTCCGCCGATGAGAAGCCGCCAGGCTGGTTTCTGAAACACGACTGGAAGAGGCGAGTTTCATATAAGATGCCGCAGCTGTTTGATGGCAAGCCCGGCCTGGGACTTACCTCTCATTCTTATGATGCATTTTCGATTCAAATTTCTTCTCCCGAGCGGGCTATTCTCGAAGTCCTGCATTTAACACCGGGGGAACAAAGCGTCGAAGAGGCTCTTTTACTGATAGAAGGGCTTGCGACTTTAAGACCAAAGCTTGTGCAGGAACTTTTAGAGTGTTGCCGATCGATCAAAGCCAAGCGGCTTTTTCTTGCACTCGCTGAGCGATGCAATCATGCCTGGTTAAAGAAGCTCGATCTCTCTAAAGTGCAGCTAGGCAAGGGCAAGCGCATGATCGTTTCAGGGGGCGTGCTCGATCCCAAATATCAGATCACGCTTCCTCGGCAGGTGGGTAAATGAACCGCGACACCATATTCTTTAAACAAGCAGATCTGATGTTGCGAATGATTCCCTTTGTTGCGACTGAGCGATGTTTCGCGTTGAAGGGTGGCACTGCGATTAATTTCTTTGTTAGAAACATGCCGCGGCTGTCAGTCGATATCGATCTCACTTATCTGCCGCTTGAAGATCGAAACACCGCTCTTGAAAATATCAGCGCAGCATTGACTCGGATCGCGGTGGTAATTCGCAAGGCTCACAAAATGATCAAGATTCAGGAAAGTCATGCGGCGGGCAGTAAACGGGTCGTGAAGCTGGTCGTCCGAATACTTCCGTGAGAAAGCGCGAGAGGGGGTCTGTCATCTCGCGAAACTGCGTAAAGACGAGAACCTTTTCCTGTTTTGCCGCGATCTCCTCGACGATTTCACGAAGACGCGTGAATTTGCCGCTGTCGGCCGGCTGATAGCGATTGTCGGCCAGCCATTGCGAAGGATGGTTGCATATCTGCTTGAAGCGCATGAGGTAAGACAGCACAATGCCCCGGCGCTGGATGCCATCGGCGGTCTTGAGCTTCTTTGCCAGTTCTTCGACCGATTGTTGATAGAGAGCTGCCTGGGTCTTTGAGAGCGCGCAGTAGGCCGAAAGTTCAGTTTTGTCGGGAAGATCGTCGATAATGCGCTTGTCGGACTTGAGTCGCCGCAAGAGATAAGGGCGAACGAGGTCTCGAAGTGCTGCATAGCGCTCGTTAGATTGGCCCTTTTCCGCGCTCTTCACGAAACGTTCGAATTCTTTTCCAGTGCCCAGCAGCCCAGGAGCGAGGAAGTCGTAGAGCGACCAGAGGTCCGAAAGATGGTTTTCAACCGGCGTGCCTGTTAGGGCGAGGCGGTGACGGCCTTTGAGGGCTTTTACCGCGCGAGTTTGTCTGGAGCCTGAGTTCTTGATCGCCTGTGCTTCGTCGATCACGATGCAGTTCCAAGTCGTTTCACTCAGCCAAGGCAATCGCCCGAGATATCCATAGGTAGTGATGACGAGATCGATTGCAGCGAGTGCATCAGCGGTGGGCGCATGAGCGAGCGGCGAAGCAGTAGAATTCGCAGAGGGATGTATAATCTTATAACGCAGACTCGGAGCGAACCGTTCCATCTCGGACTTCCAGTTGCCAATGAGCGACGCCGGTACCACGAGTAGACTGGGGGCGGTATCCTTCTTTCCGTCACGCTTCAAAAGTAGGAAAAGCGAAATAACCTGGATCGTTTTTCCAAGGCCCATGTCGTCGGCCAGGCATCCCCCGAGTCCCAGGCGATTGAGAAACCAGAGCCAACGTACGCCGGTCTGTTGATAGGGGCGAAGAGTGGCTTGAAGCAGTTTGCCAGGATCAGCCTTCTCTTTGAGGTTGCCGTCGGGGTCTTTTAGTTGTTCAAGGAGTTTCGAGAGTGCGTCGCCCGCTCGAACCTGCGTCCAGTCCGAGGCGTCATCCGCTAGCGCGCTGCCCACGGCGCCACCTATCGAGGCACCTGAAAGCAGGCGCATTCCCTCGATAAATGAAATGCCACCATCGGCTGCTGCACGTTCGACAGACTTCCAATGATCGAGTACTTCCGTGAGCTTTTCGTGGTCAATCTCGACCCATTTTCCGCGAATCAGGGCGAGCCCTGAGGTCGATGAAAGAATCGCTTTAAGCTCTTTTTCGGTGAGCTGTTCGCCATCGAGCGTCAGCTCGACTTGAAATTCGAGCATGGAGTCGATTCCAAGTATTGAAGCTTTTTTACCGCCCACGGTTACGGAGACGGTCGGGCGCGGCGGCTTCTTTGCCTTCCACCAATCAGGAACGCGGACGATCACTCCTGATGATTCAAAAATTGGAATATCGCGCAGGAACCTGAGCGCTTCTTGCGGCGTCCACGCCAGAGGATGAAAGATCTCGCCGGAGTCGACGAGTGATTTAAGAAAGTGACTTTCCTTGGCCCCCTTTTGTACCGGCAGAAGAAGTTGTAGAAGCTGAGCCTTGTTCTTGTCGTCGGCATATTCCTGAAGCGCTTTGCCCAGCGGAAGATGCTGGGCCTTGCCCTTGGCCGAAATGCGATGGCTGTAGGTCGCAAGAAACGCGAAGGGAGCGTGTTCGTCTCCCTTGTTTTCAGCAAGGTGAAAACAAACGCGTCCTACAAGATTCCAGGTCAAGCCACGACTTGCGAAAAACGCTTGAACATTGCCGGAACTGGCCCGTAGCGCGTCTTGAAAGGCGAGGTGAAGCGCTTCCCATAGCCCGACCAAGACCTGCTCGTTGAGATTTTCTCCGCCCGCCATGGGTGGGGCGGCAGCCGTCATGGCGGCCAGCTCCTCGCGAGGCGGCGGTAATACGATGGGTTCCTTGGCATCCAGTTCGGAAAGCCCGGGCAGTGCGCAAAGTCGGGAAAAGTACATCCGACTGAAGTCGCGCCAGTAAGCCAAATCGTGCGGGAGGGCCGTCTCAAGTTCCGAGAGTCCGAGGTGTAGCAATCCTTCTCCGCAGCGGAGTGAGAAGGCAGATTGAATACGCTCTGATACGATTGCTGGGGATATTGGCAGCAAAAAAAGAGCACCACGCGTTGAAATAGAGACGGTGCCGGTCTCGTTTATCATGGGCGGAACCGCCTAATGAGGGTGACCAAGAATCAACCCTGGCAGTCTAGCGTGGCCACATGAGTCACCATTCTGAGCATAGGAGCGGGACGCAAATCTGTGCCACCTCGCTCAAGGAGTTTCGTCGCATTCTTGGCGTTGTATTGCTGAAATCCCTGTGCCGCGCGCACCTCCACATCGGCAAGAATCTCAAAGGCGAGCACCCGTTCCTCCTCGGGGAGGCGACGGATGTAAGTCGAAGTCACGTCATCGTCGGTGAGGCCGTAATTTTCCCAACAAAGAAACATCAAGAGATCCTTGAGAAATACGCGAGGATCGAGGCAGAGGTCATCGGCGGTTACTGACAAAAGAGCATCTACCCATTGCTTCGCGAGATCGCCCATGACTCCGTATGAGTCGTCCCAATGGTGTTCTTCATGAAACAGCGTCAAGGCAGCGCGATGGATCGCGTAGCGGTGAGCGCGATGATTCATAGCAAGGCCGTCGGATTTCGAGAGTTCCTTTGTCATGGCCTTCTCAACTCTTCGGCTCAAAGCGAACGTGGTCCCCTTGGGAAAATAGCCTGATTTCTTTTTTGGAATGAACAGAGGCCGAAGCGTTTCAGCAATCGGCGTCGGATCGAATGGCAGTCTTGGCCACATCCCTCGCATTGCTTCCTTTTCAAGCAGGCGGCGTGGAGATCGCAACATAGGTTCAGACGGCGGGTAGTATCCGCCCCAATCATCAGTGATGTTTTTGATCCCCTTTTGCATTTCCTTCTTGAGCAGACGCTCGGGGATGGTGGCTAGCACTTTATCGACTCCACCGACACGTTTGATCCTCGGGCCAAGATCGTCAACGAGCGCGATCAGATCTTCGATTTGTTCCTTTCTCGACATGCCGTGGTGGGATTGGTTCAGCCGCCGATCGACAAGCGATTTGCGGAGCGCCGAGAGATCGGAGCCAAAACGATGTTTCGCCGAGATCAAGGACCAAAGATCCCAATAGGTCAGCGTAAGCACGCCGTCCGGAAAAACGGCTGCCGGATCAGCACCTTGAGGATAGCTCTTGAGGACGGGGATCTCGGGCTGCGGGAGATTCATCATTTACTCTCTTTCCTGGAAGTGAAAGAAATATAAGCATCGAGAATTTTTGTCAATTTTACAGGCGAGCCCTGGCACAATAATTTCTTATCCGAAGATTTATGCTGCTTTTCGAACACCTTTTGGGATCAAGTCGAAGTGCGTAATGCGCCGAGACTTGTAGCTCCTCCAGGTGCGTTCAATCGAAGAGTGGCCCATCCACTGACTGATGTTTTCCAATTGTTGTTGGTGATCGAGCATTAGATCGGTGAAACCCTTCCGACCGCCATAGAGGGTCGTGTGGTTTCCGAAATGATGGCGGACCGACTTGTTCAAAGGTCTCTTGAAGCAACCGCTTTCGATGATCTTTAGGGCGTTGGCCTGGCCTTCAAAGACCATCGGAATCAGTTTCCATCGATATCTGTGCGGTACTGAAATCAGCTTGGTTTGGTACACCCAAAGCAGAGCGCCATTTCCACCCAACTTCTGAAGTCGGAATAGGTCTTGGTTATGGAGCTGATCTATTTCCATGGGTCGAAGCCCCAACCAGACCGAGAGGTAGAGCCAATTGTAGTGCTGCTCATTTAATTTATCCCGGACGGCTTCAAGCTGTTTTGGGGTGAGGGGATCTGATTCGCAGACGTGTCGACCTTTCTTTTGGAAATACGCTTCAAGAAGTCGTTCCTTTTCTTTTCCTCTGGGTACCGGAACCCTCACGAAGGGTTGGCCCAGCTTCCGCGAGAGAAAGTATCCCCAGAGATTTGCGAGCTGTAAAATTCTTCGAAGATAGGAAAGGCTGTATTTGCGTTCGTGAAAATAGTCATAAAATCTGTACATCTCGTCGTACCAGTCCGCCGGATCGAGTTGGATCTCGAACAGCATCTTTTGGACCGCTCGCCAGGTTCGTAGAAATCGTTTTCGCCATTCAGGGCCGTTGAAGCGTCCGAAGACGTACTTTTGTTCGAATTCTTGTTTGTACAGCTCTGGAATTGCCGCGATAAAGCGATTTTGAAGTGCAGTGGCAGTTTCTTCCAGTGCGAGGCGGCGCTCTTCGTGGCGTTTGATGTGCAGTTTTGCGTTGAGCTGCCCGGCACGAGCCCGGGCTTGGTCGATTGTCATTTTGGGCTGAAAGCCAAGCGAGTACCATCGCGATTTTGGGACGTCCCATTCCTTTTTTGTCTTCATGGCCTTTGAATTGACGGCATGTTTTTTCTTGTGAGAAGCAAACTGCAGCTTCCAATGCGCAGGTTTAAGCTTTGGTCTCAAGACGCGAACGTAATAGCCCATGCAAAGGCTCCTCTCGGTGGCGGACTCGAGGAACTTTCTTCGATTCCATTGTGCTTAGACAATGTATCGGTCGTCTCCCTCGTCTCATTTAGACGAGGGTTTACTTTATAAGCGGCTGAAAACAGAGAAAAGAATGGGGTGACCGAGGGGACTCGAACCCCCGACCCTCGGGACCACAACCCGATGCTCTAACCAACTGAGCTACGGCCACCACACTAAACCACTGACGTGAAAAGCTTTTATAGTCGGTCTTTGCCACAGAATCAACCATGATTCGACGCCCAACCCCATGGAATCACCACTTGTCTTCGCCCCCAATAGGTGTGTATTTTCAATACTATGACGAAATTCCTAGTCGCCCTGCTCTGTTCATTGAGCCGGGGAATTACTCGGTTGGCATCGAGCCCGAGGTGGCCATCAGCAACGGCACGGGGGCGGCATTGAACCTCAAGCCCCGGTTTGGGCATACTGATTTGCTCGATTGGGAAGGCCTGATCGGCATGGGGTCGGGGGCGCGCAACTTTCGGGTGGGTTTGACGGCGGATCTGGAGTGGTTTCCGGATGTGGACAGCCAGCCTGGCATCGCCACGGCGGTATTTACGGAATATTACCGCGTCAACGGCCTGGGGCTTTTTTCGTTTGGCGTGAAGCCGATGATCTACAAGACGTTTCATAATGGCGACAACGAGTACACGCCGTTTTTCGCGGTGCCCTTGGGCTGGAATGCCACAAATGGCAGCGTGGATGGCTTCATGCAGTTCGCGCTGGGCAGTAACTTTAAATTGGGTGGCGAAACGAACTGGCGGTTTACGGGCGAGGTGGGTTTTAATGCCAGCAACTCTTACTCCTATATTTCGGGGGGAGTGACTTATCTCCGCTAACCGCTCCCGCGCAGCGACATTGGCTTTGGCCGCAACCTTCGTGCTCACCTCGGCCAAGATCGCGGTGGCCATTGCTACGGGCAGCGTGGGCGTGCTTTCCGAGGCGATTCACTCGGGGCTGGACCTGATTTCGTCGCTGGTCACTTTTTTTGTCGTGCGCGCGTCGGTGCGGCCCGCCGACTGGGACCACCCGTTTGGGCATGGCAAGATCGAAAGCCTTTCGGCCATGCTCGAGGCAGTGCTGCTGCTGGTGGCCGGTGTTTACATTTGCTACGAGGGTGTTTCGACCTGGACGCAGCCCGGACACCGCGTGCATTACCTGGGCTGGGGCCTGGCGGTTACCGGATTTTCGGTGGTCGTCAACCTGGGCGTTTATTTTCAGAACCGGGGCGCGGCCAGGAGCGAAGAAAGCCTGGCCATCGAAACCAACTCGTTTCACTTCCTTACCGACGTGTTTTCCAGCCTGGCGGTTTTCTTGAGCCTGGGAGCAATTCATTTCACCCACTGGGTGTACCTGGACCCACTGGTGGCGCTGGTCATCGCGCTTTACGTTTTTTGGGTGGGCGTGGAGCAAATCAAAAAATGCGTGGCCGAGCTTTCAGACACCACTTTGCCCGATGCCGAAGTTGCCGAGATTAAAAACGTGCTGGCCCTGCACAAGAGCGAGTACCTGAACTACCACGACCTGCGCACGCGCAAAGCCGGAGCAGTGCGCCATCTTGAGCTGCATCTTGAAGTTTGCAGCGAGCAGCGCGTGACCCAGGCCCACGCGGTGTGTGACATTATCGAAGCCGACGTGACCAAATGTTTTCGCGAGGCCGACATCACCATTCACATCGAGCCCTGCGGCACCCACGGTGCCAAATGCAAAACAACCTGCCAGTTCTACAACATGCCTCGCAACCAGGTGGGCAAAAATGTCTAAACCCATTGCAGCAATTTCGGCGGCTGAGCTGGCGGCAGTGCAGGCGGTGTTCTTCGATATCGACGACACGTTTTCGGGTGGCGGCGGCCAGCACCGCATTACGGCGCAGGCGTACGACGCTTTATGGAAGCTTTCAAAAGCGGGAATCAAGGTGGTGCCCGTTACGGGCCGTCCCGCGGGCTGGTGCGATATGATCACCCGCATGTGGCCGGTAACCGCCGTGGTAGGCGAAAACGGGGCATTTTACAGCTACCTTGATCACGCCAAAAAACCCGCGAAACTCGTGAAAAAGTATCTGGAAACGCCAAGAGTGCGGGCGTCAAACGCGCTCAAGCTGCGCAAGCTGCATACGGCGGTACTGAAAGCTTTTCCCGGTGCCAAAACTCCAAGCGACCAGCATTATCGCGAGTTCGACCTGGCCATCGACTACTGTGAAGAAGTCGCGCGCTGGCCTGATGCGCGCGTGCAAAAGCTCATGCAGTTCTGCGAGGCGCGCGGTGCGATCGCGAAACTTTCGAGCATTCACGTGAACACGTGGTTTGGCCGCTACGACAAATTGACCTGTGTTAGACGCATATTGTCGCAACTTTTTCAAATTGATTTTCAGAATGTCGTGTACATTGGAGATAGCCCTAACGATGAACCGTTCTTTGAACGGTTGCCGTTTTCGGTTGGGGTTGCGAATGTCCGGGGTTTTTTGGGGAAAATGAAATATGCCCCGGCATACATAACTGAAGCTGAAGCGGGTTTTGGTTTTGCGGAGTTCGCGGAGAGATTGCTTAGAAGTCGAACTTAAAATACCAAGGAGAGGTATTTGATGAGCAATGTAATTGGAATTACTGCAAAGCGTTCGCAGAAGTTGATCGAAACCGGGCTCGAGCTTTTTTCAGACGGCGATGTCGAATCTGCCGTCGACTGCTTCAAGAAATCAATCGAGATCGAAGCGACTCCAGAGGGATTCACGTACTGGGGCTGGATGCTCAGCTTCACCGGCGAGCTCGACGAGGCCATTGCCAAGTGCAAGACGGCCATCAGCATGGACCCCGAGTTCGGCAACCCTTATAACGACATCGGCACCTATTATATGAAGAAGGGCGAGCTGGAAAACGCCGTGCCGTGGCTGGAGCGCGCCAAACAGTGCAGCCGCTACGAGCCGCGCCAGTACCCTTTTCTGAACCTGGGTCGCATTTACCTGAGCCAGGGCATGTTCTTGAGGGCCTTGCGCGAGTTTGAAGGGGCTTTGGAATACGACCCCGAAAATTCAGAGCTGCGCACCGTGATTGACCGCATTCGCCGCAATCACGCCAGCGGCAGCTGAAAACCGCCGCACGTCCAAAGCGCGTTAAGTTTTTTTCTGTAGCGAGATGACGAAAACTTCTTTTGTTTTTCGGTCGCCCGCGCGATCGCTATGGCTGTCCGACACTTCTTTGATGAATATGTCGCTCTGAAAGCCCAGGGCGCAGATGGCGTCCAGGCAGCGTTGCAGATACACGCGGCCGGGGTCGCCCAAAATAATATGGCTGCCGCGCGCGCAATGCGCAGCTAAGCTGCGTGCGACATCTTTCGGGTGGCTGGCTTCATACAGAATGTCGCTGCCCACCACAAAATCAAATGTGCCCAACGTCGACTCTTTGCGCCAGTCGTAAGCGCGATACTCGACGTTGGCAGCCGTGAGCAGATTATGATTTAGATTGCGGCTCAAAAACTTCGGAACATCGGGGTGAAAATCGGTGGCGATGACCTTCGCGCCAAGCTTTGCCGCCACCAGGGAGGGCAGAGCCAGGCCGCAGCCCAGCTCGAGCACGGTTTTGCCCGCAAGCCAGGTGCCCATGCGGGCCAGGTGCTCGCTAACTGCGCGAGCCGCAGGCCACACCACGCCGAAGTAAGGGCACAGGTCTTCGACGAACACGGCTTCGGCGGCCTTGGGGTCCACACCTTCGCACAGCTTGTTGATGGTGGCGTCCAGGTCGGCCAGGGTTTCGATTTCGATGGCTACTTTTCCCAACAGCTCGGTGTGGCGCTTGAGGTCGTAGTTCCCGCGAGTCATGTGAGCAGCTCTTTCATTTCCTGAGGCAGCGGGCTTTCGATCTCAAACCAGCGGTTTTGGCGCTCGTGGAAAAACTTCAGATAGCGGCTGTGCAGCGCCTGGCGATCGATAGCGAGCTTCAGCTTCACCGCGTCCGAAAGCGGGCGGCGGTTGATGTGGTCTAAAAATATGCCGTCGTCATCGCCATAAAGTTTGTCGCCCACGACCGGATAGCCGGCGTAGCTCAGGTGCACGCGTATCTGGTGCTGGCGGCCCGTCATGAGC
>JACQAW010000119.1 GCA_016194725.1 Deltaproteobacteria bacterium | reverse complement strand
CCAGGCGGTCGCGTTCACGCAGTCCAAAGACTACGCCGCGAGAGTTCCAGCGCTGCTGTTTGGCCTGGCCAATTTCATTCTGGGGGCCATTTTCCTGGGCCTCTGGGCCATCTCGCCTGAACGACCCGAATACTTTTTCGTATCATTATATGCACTGGTGACTTCGGTACTCTCCTTTTTGCTGGTCGACACGCTCATCGTGGCCCTGACCCCACTAGGCTCGGCCCGTGCCTACATGACCTTGATGATCTTCAAAGCCACGGCGGCAATCCTGCTTAGCCTGGCCTTCGCCCGCGTGCGCACCCTTCTGTCATGGCTGGTCATCGCCGCCGCGGCACTGGCCACAGCGGGCCTGCTCCACTTCCACAACCCACTCGAGCTTATCCTTTTTTCCTACGGTCAAATTCAATGGATCATTCCGCTAGCAGCACTTTTGGGATCGCTGGTCTGCATGCACCAGGCGCTATACCTGGCAAAAAGCGACAAACCCAGAACCTGGCATCCCAAGCGCATCAAAAGGCTAAGCCTTTTTTCGCTGAGCTTTGGCGTGACTTTTTTAGTCGCCAGCATCGCCATTCTGCTCGAACCCGTCACCGCCAAGTGGAACCACTACTACCGAGTGTCTGACCTGCTTCTGATTTACGTGGTAGCCGCTATCGTGTTTTCAGAATACCGCGATCGCGAACGCCAGCTGGCGGCGGCACCCGGGTCAGAATACCACAAGCGCCCGGTATTGCCTGAACAGGTTATTGGCGCCATTTTGACCGTGGACCTCAAAAACTCAGAGCCCCTGTATAAAATGCGGGCCGAGTCGTCGAGCGACCAGCATCCCGTGGTGCAATGGCGAACGCACATGAACGCAGCCATTTTGCGCTGCTCGGGAACCATCATCAGAAACAAAGGCGACGAAATTTCGGTGCTGTTTGACCAAAGCAAAACACGCAACCCCGCCGCCACTGCCATGAACGCCGCACTGGAAATTTTTCATGCCTCGAGCCGCCTGGAAGATGAATTTCGGCTTCAAGGCCTGCTGCCCCCCGGAGTAGCCGGCCTGCGCTGCCGCATCTCGGTAGTCGAAGGGGCCCTGCGCCCGATTTTTGAAAAATACGGCAACACGCTCGAACCGCAGTGGGAGGAGTCGGGGTCGTCAACGCCCCTCTTGACCACGGCCCGACTGCTCGAGATGGAAAAGGCCGTCTCGAGCCCCGAGCAATCCGCCCTCATCATGACCGAAGCACTGGCCACGGCCAGTGAGGCGGCGTTTTCGCCCCTTGCCGCCTTGAAATTCACGCGCACGCGCACGTGCCGCGACAAACACGGTCAAAGGCATGAGCTGGCGGTGATGAGCTACCAGCAGCTGACTGGCGGCGAGTCGTTGGCCGCCTGACTATTTGCCCGCTACTCCGGGAGCCCCGGTTGGCTCGCCCAGGCGGCGTCGATAGGTCTCGGTTCTGGTTAGCCACGACTTCTGGCACGTGCCGTCGCCCTCGTAGAAATCAATTTTGTGATAACCCACGTCCCGTTGCGCGCCCCCGGTGGCCTCGAAGATGATGGCGCGGTAGGGCGGTCGCTCCTCAAAGCCCGCGAAGATGTAGGCGTGGTGGCTATGTTCGCCGCTGTAGACCAGAACATCGCCAGGCTCGAGCTCTTTTTCCGAGCACACGCGCTTGCGGTCGTAGGTGTCAGGAAGGTTCTTGAGCAGCCCGCCCGTCCACGTTCGACCTCTTTTCAGGCGTTTTCTGGTTCCCTCGTCCCGGTGAATTGTGTAGTCGACCAGACTTGAGCAGTCCACGCCCGCGCTGGCATCGGGTGAGGCGTTATCTGACAAAAGCGTCTCGACTTGTTGCTGGGTCGCCCCCATGAGGTAACCGTCGTGGGGTATGATGCTGGCCCACGTGGCCTGCGCGGGCTCGGCCACGTTTAACTTAAGACGCAGCTTGCGGGCAGTTTGATCAAGAAGGGACTGCGCCAAGGCGGGCTTTCGTTTGTGGCACTCTTTTTCTGCGAGGTACATTCGTATCATTCGGGCTTGGTAGGGCGAGATGCTCTTTCGGGATTTGAAAAGAGGCGTAAATCGCGGCTGGCTTTCTTCGATACCTCGCAGTGTCTGATAGATGTCGGCCCCGGAAGGTTTTGGTTTGCCTTCCATATTGAGAATATCGGGAAAGTACCTTGCCTCACGGACCATGTTCTTGACGACGTTTTCTTCGAGGTTCATGGCCTTGGCGCCATTGGGATTGCTTTTCCTGAGCACGGAATTGGCCTCGATGACGTGATCCGCGAATTTTGTGACCGCCTCATCAAGCTGCTGGACGCTGATGGACAGAGGAATTCCACATTCCTCGTACAGATCGTCAATGGTCCTTCTGTCAGACTCGCCCAGAATGCCGACGCGGGACATGGCCTCACTGGCCGCCGAGAGAATCACGGTGCCACGCCCCACGAGCCCCTGATTCAATACAGACCACCCTGGGGGAGCTTTGTGTAAATCTGAATCCCTCTCAAGGATTCCCCGGGTGAAGCAGGCAATCGCCTCGTAGTTGGCCTGGGGAAGACCTTCTTCGGATTTGCATTCGTACCAGTTGTCCGTGTAGTCAATTCCCCCCGTCCAGGCCAGGTGTTCCGGACAGCTGATACGGTCATCGAAGATCTGGGCTTCAGCTACAAGCCGCGAGTACTCATGGTCGGCGGCGCGAGCTTTGGCATATTTCATTCTTTGCGCGCAAGATGAGAAACCCGTTCCCGGACATGTGCTTTCGGCGGCCCGAGCGGCCGGTGCGAATGACAGCAAAAGCATTGCCGCCAGAAGCGCCTGGCGGCAGGCCGTGAAAATATCCCCCATACGTACTGCTCATGATAACTCAGCAGCGCGAATTGTTGCAGCCGGCTGAATTCACGAGGGAAAACTTCAAAAAAAACCAGCATCGGCGGGTGGCGCGGCACCGAACCCCTGAGAATGTGCATTAATCCAGATGCTTATATGTCCCCCCCGTCCTTTGCTATAATGGAAACAAGGGGCTCCGTTTCAAAATGCGCTTAATTTCAAGCATCGCACTATCGCTGGCGTTCAGCCTGCCTGCGTTCGCAATCAATCACGCGATCGTCACGGGCGGCTGCAAAATCAATAAAGAGAACGACGCCGAGTTTCACCAGGAAGCCAACTTCGTGCACGACAGCTTCAAGGCCGTCGGCTGGAAAACCTCGCTGACCTACGGCGAAGGCTTCACCGCAGCCGCGCTGCAAGCGATGCTGAATCCCGACGCCTTCGCGAGCAACGACCAGCTGCTGCTGTCGATAAGCTCGCACGGTGAAGAAGGCCCGCCTCACCAGATTTGCCTGGGCGACGGCCGATTGATTGACACGACGGAACTGAAACCCCTGCTCGACAAGCTCGCCGCCAAAGGCGTCAAAGTGAGCGTGGTCGACAACTCGTGTTTCAGCGGTGGCTCGGTCAAAGCCCTGGCCGGCAAAAACGTGTGCGTCGTTTCGGCCACCTACGACAACGTCACCAGCTTTCTGCCCTCGATTGGCACCTCGATGACGGGCCGCCTGCTGGCAAAAGAGCTCAAGAACGCAAGCTCGGCTCGCGCCGCGCAGATACGCAAAGTCATGGCGGCCTACAAAGACCTGCCCATTGACCTGAAGGCGTTGGGAAAAGACGACGCCGAGCTCGAAGGCAAAGGCATGAGCCTGGAAGAGCTTTTTTTAAGCGCGCGCAGCCACCGTGGCCTGAAGCCAGGTGAAGGCATGGCCAACAACTACTCGCCGCCGCAGATCAGCTCAGACGTTGGCAACGGCGGGTTTCGCCTGCGTGAGGCTTTTCCGGCCTACTTCGATTTCTTCTCGATGAAGGACAAAGCCAAATCGCGCGCGACCACCGACGCTTTTTTCAAGAAGGATTATTTCTCAGCTGCCGCGGCCTGCGCCCCTGACAATCCGTTTACGTTATTCATCGAATTCATGGCAAATCTGGACAGCATCGCAAACCACGACAAGGTTACGACGCTGCTGAAGGAAAATGGCTTTGCCGACCTTGAGGACGTGCGAAACCAGTTTAAGGATTATGTCAAAAGGCGCGGCGAAGTGTGGCAGACGTGGAAGAAGGCCAGCGCCGAGCATAATGCGGTTTTAAAGGAGCTCGACCAGGACGAGAACTCCGATCTGAAAGATTATCTGCTGCTGGCCAAAAAGAAGGCCGCCCTGGAAAGTTCGGCTGCCGCGTTCGACGACCCGACTCAAAAGGGGGAAATCGTGGCCAAGCTCAAGGCGCTGGAAGATCATTATCACGTGGCCGACCGCAAAGCCGCCATCGAGTCTGACCCCAAGCTCAACGCGTTATTCGCGACCTACAAACGCACCGAGGCGGCCTACGACCAAGCGCAGGCGCTGGACGCCAAAACCTCGGGCGAAAAGCTTTACCCCAAACTTGAAACCGTTTTTTACCAAGCCCAGTATCTGAAACAGCGCCAGGAAAATAAAAAAGATGAGAAAGCCAAAGCTTGCTCTGATTTCAGCCTTTAACCCGATGCTCCTGAGCCTGACGCTGACCTGCCTGGCACACGCGGGTGAGCTTGACCGCTGCGGCGACTACGTCGTGCAGGGCGATCTTGAGGTAAACCATGCCTCAAACGAGGCCGTGCTGCGCATTCGCAAAAAAAGCAGCGGCGAGCTGCGCGTGCATATCAGATATCCCGAAACG
Organism: Deltaproteobacteria bacterium; assembly: GCA_016194725.1. GTDB lineage: Bacteria > Bdellovibrionota > UBA1018 > UBA1018 > UBA923 > JACQAX01. Next base: position 5,279 of record JACQAW010000119.1, on the reverse strand, counting down.
GGTTCGAACGTTCCACTCTACGACCATAAAAAAGTGCAGGCGAGTGTTGCAATCGCCGCCAAGCCCACCGGCCCCGACTCGGTGGCCGACAATTTATCCGAGCTGCTTTTGCTGCCAAGGCCCGGCCAGGCCGTGCGCGATGTAGCGCTGATACAGGCCAGAGCGTGTGGCGGCTCAGCGAGCAGCCGCAAGCGGTAACATCACCACTCGCAGTCCGAGCAAACGTAGGTCGAAATAAACTCGGCATCGAACGGCTCGTTGTCGCCCTCGAGCGGCAGCACGTATTCAGTTTGCTGACAGCGGGTGCAAAGAACCTGAGTGGCCGGCGCGCCCAAGGCAGCCTCGAGCAGCTCGGGAACAAAGTCATTTTTCTGAACGGGTGGCGTGGGTTTCATTTACAAATCAGATTACACGAACTCGAAAGAATTTTCACAGTGAATAGTGCCGCTCAAGACTACTCAGATGACTATTCATGCACGGATGCTGTTCTGCCCAGAAAGTCTTGTGCCAATGACGCTCCCAGGCTAAAGTTCGCCACCCTTGAGCGTGAGAGTGAGGCGTGCCTATGATTTTTAACTTCCTAATGACCTGTTTCTTACTTTGCCCAGCAGCCAATACAGCGACGGCGGGTGCCGCCCAGGACTGGTTCAGCTCGCGTGCGCTCAATGGACACAAGCTCGAAGCTTTGCCCGACGGCGACTCGCTGACCGCGGCCAGACTGGCACTGATTGAGCAGGCCCAGCACTCCATTTACATCTCGGCCTTCACCTACAAAACCGACCCCACTGCGCAGGACTTTACGGCGCGGCTTTGCGCCAAAGCCCGCGCAGGGGTTGACGTGCGCCTGCTGCTGGACGGCAGAGGCTCCAAAGACTTTTTGAAAAAGCAGGCCAAAGCCCTGACCGCGTGCGGCGCCCATGTGCTGGACTATGAGCCGCTGGACTGGGGCTTGTTTTACTTCAGGGAATCGATGCACGAAAAGCTGATGATCGTCGATGGCCAGCACATCATTACCGGGGGCAGCGGTTATGCGCACTATTATGCGGTGGCCTCGCTGCAGACGCAGAAGTGGCACGACCTGGACATTAAATTGAGCGGCCCCTCGGCCTGCTGGTACCACTACCGTTTCATTCGCAACTGGCGAAAAACTGTAGGCATGGAGCTGCCGTTCGAAAGAAAAATCCACACCGGTCCCGCTGGCGCAAAGGTGCTCGAACATCGCTATGGGCTCGAGACATTTACGGGCTGCCACGCCACGAGCTACGGCACCGCACGGGTTTACCCCGTGCAGGCAAACCCCGTCTTTGACTCGGGTTCCTGGCTTTTGAATACGCACATCGATGCCATCAAGGCCAGCCGCACCAGCATTACGCTTTATTCGCCTTATCTGACACCGGATAAAAGGCTGGTCAATGCCCTGCTCGATGCCCGCAAACGCGGCGTAGAGGTAACCATCATGACGAACTCGAAAAAAACAAATGACGAGCCCAAGATTGCCATCGGCATGCTTTATAAAGCCGGAAGACTTTTAAAAGCAGGCGTGAAGGTGATGATCTGGAACAGGCCCGGAATGCTGCACCGTAAAGGCGGAGTGTACGACGGGCGCTGGGCTTTTTTTGGAAGTGACAACCTCGATCGCGGCGCCCACGTGTACAACTCGGAAAACCTGGCCTTTACCGACGACACCGACTTCGTGAAAGCCATGACCGCCATGATGGCGAGTGACCTGGAAGACTGCGTGCCGCTGACCCCTGAGCTCATCGGCAAAGAAAAGGGCGTTCTGTCGTTTTGGCGCAAGCACTACATTCAAGCCATCATGAAGTACCTATGACGTTATGGTTTCATGAGCAGATTCGCGCAATACGCCAGACGGTCTTTGAGGCCAGGGTTGCGTGCCAGGAACTCTTCCAGGCGCTGGTGCGTGTCCAGCTCGCGCGAGCCGAACTTATTCCAGCCGAAAAACTCAGCCGCTTCGATGAACCTTATCTTGAGATTTTCGGCAAAGAGCCGGTCCGTGTTCGTGAAATTATACCCTTCGAATCCATCGGGTCGGGTTTCGCCCTTGATGTATGCAGCGTCGCCCACCATGATGGAGTTGGCCCAGTCCACCATAAGGCGCGAGTCCAGCGACGCGAGTAGCTTTTCGAGCCGCTGGGCCATGCCGGCGCCAGGCTTGCGGTCAGGGCCGCGGTCTTCGGCAAAATCAAAGTAGTGCACGGTGGCATCGAGCTTTTTAAGCTCGCCCACCATGTTCGACAACGCGCCCTCGGCACCCGCAAACGTAACCATGCGTGGAATGCCGGCCTGGTTTGAAACGATGGCCACCAGATACCCGTTGGCCACCAGCTCATGAATCTTGTCGGGCACGAAAGGCAGGATGATGAAATCGTTGGCACCGTTGGCGCTGGGGCCACCCGATTTTGATACGCGCAACGTTCCATCGGCATCGAAAAAAGCGATTTTCACCTTTCCGTTCTGGCTGGGCGGGGGCGCTATAAACGTGCGGCGGCTAAACCCTTCGGCCTGCGCCTGGGGCACGAACACGCCAACTGAGAGCAAAATTACGAAGAACAGCCCGATTCGGGTGCAGAACATTTTTTCAGTTTACTGATTGCAAAGGTGGTCTGCAACAGCAGAGCCGTAACGCTTGCCGTTGGCATCCACGTTGTAGCAAGAACTGCCGTTTGAGGAGTAGCTGACGTGGCATTCGTAGTCAGAAACCGCCGAGCCATAGCGCCTGCCGTTGGCATCGACGTTGTAGCAGGAGCTGCCGTTAGACAAGAAGCGCACGTGGCAGGCGGAATCAGAGACTGCCGAGCCGTAGGTCTTGCCATTGACGTCGACGTTATAGCAGGAACTTCCGTTTGAGATAAAGCTCGTGTGGCACTCTGAATCAGACACCGCCGAACCATAACGCCTGCCGTTGGCATCAACGTTGTAGCAGGAGCTGCCGTTGGAGCTGAAGCTGACGTGGCATTTGGAGTCCGACACGGCAGAACCGTAAAGCCTGCCACTGGAGTCGACGTTGTAGCAGGAGCTGCCGTTGGACAGATAACCAAAAGCGGCGTGACGAGCTGGGGGTGCGGGAATGGGTTGCGGCTGTGGCACAGGCACTGGCGCCGGGGCCTGAACTACCGGCTCGCCGGGTTCCATGAGGCAAACGTCATACGCGGCCTGACCGTGAACCCAGGCGTTCGTAATACAAATGGTGCCTGGGCCTTCTTGTGACTTGCACTGTCTTAAGTTCGCGTTCTGCTCGCGCTGACTGAATCCTTTAAAGATGCTGACGATGTGCAGAGGGCCTGCGGCTTCGAGCAGACAAACATCGTAAGCCGCGTGTTTGTGCTCCCAGAAATTGGTCGAACATTTCTGTGCCCCACCGGCCTGCCGGATACACTCGCCAAGCGCGCGTTTTTGATCGGCGTTGCTATAGCCGTTCCAGCACGTCACGACTTTAAGATCAGCGGCCAGCGCCATTTGCGCGAACAAACCAGCGAGCAGAACTAAGGAGAAAAGCTTCACGTAAACCTCGTTTTGCACGGATATACCATTGTTGACTATTTATATCAACTATAAAAAACCGCTGCTCCATGCAGGCAATCGTTACCGGATGACGAAAGTCCAAAACTCGCTGAAAATCATCACTATATGGGCACAACCAGTCAGTATCGGGGCGCAGCGGTGGTGCTCGTTTGCGCGTTGGCCGGCTTGGCCGCCAATAGCTTCGGCGTATTTGACTCGCTTGAGTTCAAATCAATCGACCTGCGTTTTAAAACCCGCAACGCCGTCATGCGCGGGCCGCAGAAATCAGACAAGGTGGTGCTCATTGAAATCGATGACGAATCAGCACGTCGCCTGCCCGCCCCTTTTCTGCTATGGGACCCCTACTTTACCAAAGTAGTTTCGAGCTTGAACGACAGCACCGCAAAGGTGATCGCCATCGACGTGCTGTGGTTGAAGTCGATTGAAGATTTTGTCGAGCTCAAAACCCCCAGCCTGCGTCGACCCTTTATCCGCGAGCTGATGCGAGCGGCCACGGCCAAACGCCTGGTGCTGGCCACGCCACAAACGACAAAAGACGTCTCGCTGGGCAGGCACGCCGTAATGGTGGGGGCCGAAAACTTCGCGGCAGTGAACCCGCTGCTGGATTCCGACAACTCGATTCGCCGCCAGTCGCTGGCCTACGAGGCCGTGGACAGCAGCGGAAAAATTACTGAGCTGCCCACGCTGCCCGATCTGGTGGCAACACGTTATTCAAACGAAGTGCAGGCCGCCATGCCCGATCCGTTTCTGATCAACTTCACCAGCCTGGCCTCGAGCTTTGAGCATCATACCTTTTATGAAGTGCAAGAACGCGCCGCGGCCGGCGACCACTCATTTTTCGAAAAAACTTTTGGCGGTAAAATCGCGCTCATCGGCACCACCTCCAGCCTGCTTGACCGCCACAAAACCCCGCTTGGCGCCGAGACGCCCGGCGTCTACGTGCACGCCTTCGCCATTGAATCACTTTTGAGCAATCACCCCTTCGTGACCACCGGGCGCATCAGCGAAGCGCTCGAAATCGTGTTCCTGTGCCTGCTGCTGGGAATTCCGGCACTCTACCTTTCGGCAAGCTTTGCTGGCGCCGGCGCCGCCGCAAGCGGCGTGGTGTACACGGGGCTGGTTTATTCCGCTTTTACCGAGGGCCTGGTGCTGCCCTGGGTTGGGCCCCTGCTTTCAGGGGGCTTCACCCTTGCCGTGGTGCTGGCTTACCGCTTTACCGTTACTGACCGCGAGAAGCGGCGCCTGACCTCTATTTTCAAACACTACGTAAACTCGAAAATCGTCGATCTGCTGGTAACCCAGCCCGAGGCAGCCGGCGTAACCGGGCGACGCCGCCAGGTGTGCGTGGTTTTTTCTGATATTCGAGGCTTCACCCAGCTGTCTGAAACGCTTTCGCCAGAGCAGATCGTGAATTTCCTGAACACCTACCTTTCGGCCATGAGCGAAATTATCCTGGCCCACGACGGCACGGTGGATAAGTTCATCGGTGACGGAATCATGGCTTACTTCGGCGCCCCCCTGGCAAACCCGAACGGCGCGCGGGATGCCGTGCGCGCCGCGCTCGCGATGCAAATCCGCCTGCGCGAGCTCAATGCGCAGTGGCAAGCCGAGGGAAAGTCGCCGCTCAAGATCGGTATTGGCATTCACTATGGCGACGCGATTATCGGTAACATCGGCTCGTCATTGAAAATGGATTACACTGCCATTGGCGACGCCGTGAACCTGGCCTCGCGGGT
>JACQAW010000127.1 GCA_016194725.1 Deltaproteobacteria bacterium | reverse complement strand
TCAGTCCATCGGTGAGCCGGGCACACAGCTGACGATGCGTACCTTCCACATCGGTGGTACCGCTTCCCGTCGTGCTGAGCAGTCGAGCCTGGAGATCAAGACCAAGGGTAAGGTCAAGCTCATCAACGTAAACACCGTCCGCAGCAAGGAAGGCTTCCTCGTAGTCATGAATCGAAACGGCGAACTTGCCATTCTCGATGATGCTGGCCGCGAACGTGAGAAGTATCCGATTATCTACGGCGCCAAGTTGCTCATTAAAGACGGCGACAAGGTGGAGAAGGGCAAGTTGATTGCCGAGTGGGATCCGTATTCGACTCCGATCATCACTGAAGCATCGGGAACGATCAAATTCGAAGATATCGAAGAAGGTCTGACCATGCAGGAACAGGTCGATCCTGTTACCGGCCTTTCTCACAAAGTCATCGTCGACTCCAAGGCCAGCGACAAGCGGCCTAAAGTCCTGATTCGTGACGATAAGGGCCAGGTTCAGAAGATCGAAGGCAGCTCCCGCGTGGCTCGCTATATGATTCCTGTCGGTGCCAACATCGTCATCCTCGATGGCGATCAGGTTCACGCCGGTGACGTTATTGCGAAGATCCATCGCGAAACTACGAAAACGAAAGACATCACGGGCGGTCTTCCGCGTGTTGCTGAGCTCTTCGAAGCTCGTAAGCCGAAGGATGCCGCGATTATTTCGGAAATCGACGGCACGGTCGCTTTCGGTAAGGACACCAAGGGCAAGAGAAAGCTCATCATTACCCCTGAGGTCGGCGAACCGAAGGAATACCTCATCGGTAAAGGCAAGCACCTTGCCGTTAACGAAGGCGATTATGTAAAGGCTGGCGATCCGTTGATGGATGGTCCGGTCAATCCACATGATATTCTTCGGGTTAAGGGCGAAAAGGCTCTTGCCAAGTACCTGGTTGACGAAGTTCAGGAAGTTTACCGTTTGCAGGGTGTGAAGATCAACGACAAGCACATTGAAGTGATTGTCCGAAACATGCTCCGTAAGGTGAAGATCCAGGATGTGGGCGATACTACCTTCCTGGTCGGCGAACAGGTCGACAAGCAGGTATTTGAGGGCGAAAACTCGAAGGTGGCGTCAGCCGGAGGCGCTCCGGCTACCGCTGAGCCGCTGCTGCTTGGTATCACCAAGGCATCGCTAAGCACTGAAAGCTTCATTTCGGCCGCATCCTTCCAGGAAACCACGAAGGTTCTCACCGAAGCCAGCATCGCTGGTAAGGTCGATTACCTCAGGGGCCTGAAAGAAAACGTGATTATGGGACGCTTGATTCCTGCCGGAACCGGGTTGCCCAAGTACAAACGCCTGTTTGTAGAGTCGACCGCTGAACCTATCGAGCAGCTGCCATCAGCGGCTCCAGAGCTTCCAGCGAGCGCGGATGCATCGATCTGAAAATGAATGACTTGACTCGACTTTTTTGATCGAGTACAAAGCTAAAACTTTTAAGCTATTTAGACAGAGGGAATTAATGCCTACGATTAATCAGTTGGTTCGGAATGGACGAGACAAAAAGAATTGGAAGACGAGTTCGCCAGCGCTCGAACGTTGTCCACAGAAGCGTGGCGTCTGCGTCCGCGTCTACACGACTACACCAAAAAAGCCTAACTCAGCACTCCGTAAGGTTTGCCGCGTTCGTTTGACGAACGGCTTTGAAGTGACGTCATACATTCCGGGTGTCGGCCACAATCTGCAAGAGCACTCGATCGTTCTTATCCGCGGCGGCCGCGTAAAGGATCTTCCAGGTGTTCGTTATCACACCGTGCGTGGCACGCTCGACACCCAGGGTGTTGCGGGCCGTATGCAGAGTCGTTCAAAGTACGGCGCCAAGCGCCCAAGCAAACCCGCTTGATTGATAAAAAGTTTTAAGGAGATTTAGAGCAATGGGACGTAAAAAAGTTATCGTAAAGCGTGAAATTCTTCCTGATCCGAAATTCAACGATCTCGTGATCGCAAAATTCGTGAACTCGTTGATGAAGGATGGCAAGAAGAGCGTTGCGGAAAACATTCTTTACTCGATGTTGGATATTCTTCAGAAGAAGACCAATGACGATCCTCTGAAAATTTTCAAGAAGGCATTGGAAAATCTCAAGCCTGTCGTGGAAGTGAAGTCACGCCGTGTCGGCGGTGCCACTTACCAGGTGCCAGTCGAAGTGAAGCCAAATCGCCGTCAATCTCTGGCGTCGCGTTGGCTAATCGAATACGCGCATTCGCGTCCTGAGAAGTCGCTCGAAGAGAAGCTCGCTTCGGAATGCCTTGATGCTCTTGCCAACCGTGGCGGCGCGGTCAAGAAGCGCGAAGACGTGCACAAGATGGCAGAAGCCAACAAGGCTTTTGCTCACTACCGCTGGTAAGCGGTCAGTCACGCCCAAACATCATGGCAGAGTATAGTTTAGAGACGACGCGTAATATTGGCATCATGGCTCATATTGATGCCGGTAAGACGACGACGTCCGAACGCATTCTGTTCTATACCGGAAAGACGCATAAGCTCGGCGAAGTTCATGACGGCACTGCCACCATGGATTGGATGCCGCAAGAGCAGGAACGTGGCATAACTATCACGTCAGCCGCTACGACATGCTTCTGGAAGGACCATCGGATCAATCTGATTGATACCCCTGGTCACGTTGACTTCACAATTGAGGTGGAACGCAGTTTGCGCGTTCTAGACGGTGCGGTCGCGGTATTTTGTTCCGTAGGTGGTGTCGAGCCGCAGTCCGAAACCGTTTGGCGCCAGGCTAATAAATATCATGTCCCACGCGTCGCTTTCGTTAACAAGATGGACCGCGTGGGGGCTGACTTCGACGCTGCAGTGTCGCAGATGAAAGAGAAGCTTGGGGCTAATCCGGTCCCCTTTCAGCTGCCTTGGGGCCGTGAGGACACTTTTAAGGGCATTATTGATTTGATTGCTATGAAAGCCGTGCACTGGCTTGGCGACGATCTGGGTGCGACCTTTGAGGCTGTCGAAATTCCTGCTGACCTCCTCGATGACGCTATTCTGGCGCGTGAACATTTGATCGAATCTGTGGCTGAGTACGACGAAAAGGTTCTCGAGCGCTATGTGGGCGGAGAAAAGCTTTCCGATGAAGAGATCATACGTGCGGCGCGAAAAGCGTGCATCTCATTGGCCGTAACCCCGGTAATCTGCGGGTCGTCGTTTAAGAACAAGGGGGTGCAGCATCTTCTCGACGCTGTTGTCCGCTATCTGCCGTCGCCGCTGGATGTTCCCCCTATTCAGGGTCACGACGTTCGCGATCATGACAAAATACTGATGCGTAAAGCGGACTTTAAAGAACCGTTTTCGGCGCTCGCTTTTAAGATCATGAACGACCCCTTTGTTGGCACCTTGGTTTTTTTCCGCGTGTACTCCGGCTCACTCGAGGCTGGCACCCAGATTTACAATGCGACTAAAGAAAAGAAGGAACGAGTCATGCGTCTTTTGCAGATGCATGCCAATAAGCGCGAAGAGATCAAAGGTGTCAAAGCGGGTGACATCGCGGCTGCGGTCGGCCTGAAGTTTGCGACAACAGGTGATACGCTTTGTTTGGAAATTAGCCCTATTCTCCTCGAAAAAATGGACTTTCCAGAACCCGTGATCAGTATTGCCATCGAGCCAAAAACGCAGGCTGATCAGGAAAAGCTCGGCTCCTCTTTAGCCAAGTTGGCGGCTGAAGACCCTTCTTTTCGCGTTAAAACCGACCCCGAAACCGCACAGACGATTATCTCAGGGATGGGTGAGTTACATCTCGAAATTATCGTCGACAGACTGATGCGAGAGTTCAAGGTGGGGGCAAATGTTGGTAGTCCTCAGGTTGCCTATAAAGAGACGGTTTCCGGCCATGGGTCAGCAGAAGGACGTTTTATCAGGCAAACGGGGGGCAAGGGCCAGTACGGTCACGTTGTTATAGAGCTTGAGCCGCTCGAACGCGGCCAAGGGTATAAGTTTGAAAATGCGGTTGGCGTCGACAAAATCCCGAAGGAGTTCATTCCTAGTGTTGATAAGGGCATTCAAGAGGCTATGACTGGTGGCGTTATCGTGGGCTATCCAGTTGCCGATATCAAGGCAAGACTCGTGGATGGGTCGTTTCATGATACCGATTCCACTGAACTTGCATACAAAATCGCAGCCAGCATGGCGTTTAAAGATGCCTGTCGCAAGGCAGCTCCGGTGCTGCTGGAGCCAATCATGTCCTGTGAGGTGGTTTGTCCCGAAACCAATATGGGTGACGTTATCGGCGATCTCAACAGCCGACGCGCTAGAATTCTAAGTATGACGCCAAAAGGCAATGTTCAGTCCATCAAGGCGACAGTTCCACTTTCGGAGATGTTCGGATATTCCACTGATCTCCGCTCGATGAGTCAGGGCCGGGCTACCTATACAATGCAGCCCTCGAAGTACGACATCGTCCCACCCAACGTATCCCAAAAAATTCTGTCGAAAATGTTCGGCTGATAGGATAAGCCGTAGCGACAACTAAGGAGAGTCTATGTCTAAAGAGAAATTTGATCGCAGTAAGCCCCATTGCAATATCGGAACGATTGGTCACGTCGACCATGGCAAGACCACTCTGACAGCGGCAATCACGACGGTGTTGGCGAAGATGGGCCTCTCGGAAGCTCGCGCCTACGACCAGATCGACAATGCGCCGGAAGAAAAAGAGCGCGGCATCACGATCAATACCTCGCACGTGGAGTATTCGACCAAGAGCCGCCATTACGCACACGTCGACTGCCCTGGCCACGCCGATTATGTCAAAAACATGATCACGGGAGCCGCGCAGATGGACGGCGCAATTCTGGTGGTTTCGGCTGCAGACGGCCCGATGCCTCAGACTCGTGAGCACATCCTGCTCGCCCGTCAGGTCGGCGTTCCGGCGATCGTGGTGTTTTTGAACAAGTGCGACATGGTCGACGACAAGGAGCTCCTTGATCTCGTCGAGATGGAAGTTCGCGAGCTGCTTACGCTCTACAAGTACCCGGGCGACAAGATTCCCGTGGTCAAGGGCTCAGCGCTCAAGGCAATGGAAGGCGACAAGGGCGACCTTGGCGAAGCTTCGATCATGCGGCTGATGGACGCGGTTGATGCCTATATTCCTCAGCCTGTTCGCGATAAAGACAAGCCATTCCTGATGCCAGTTGAAGACGTGTTTTCGATCTCTGGCCGTGGCACTGTGGTCACGGGCCGCGTCGAGCGCGGAATCGTGAAGGTTGGCGAAGAGTGCGAAATCATCGGTCTTCGTCCGACGATCAAGACGGTCGTCACGGGTGTTGAGATGTTTCGTAAGCTTCTGGACCAGGGTGAAGCGGGCGACAACATTGGCGCCCTGCTTCGCGGTACGAAGAAGGAAGAAGTTGAGCGTGGACAGGTCCTGGCCAAGCCAGGCTCGATTACGCCCCACAAGAAGTTCAAGGCAGAAGCGTATATCTTGACGAAGGAAGAAGGCGGCCGTCATACGCCGTTTTTCAACGGATATCGGCCTCAGTTTTATTTCCGCACCACGGACGTCACAGGTGTGGTAAAGCTCCCGGCTAACGTCGAGATGGTCATGCCTGGCGACAACTGCGCAATGGAAGTGGAGCTCATCACTCCTATCGCGATGGAAAAGGAACTGCGCTTCGCAATTCGCGAAGGCGGCCGTACTGTCGGCGCAGGCGTTATCGCCGAGATTATCGAGTAGTAAATAGGTTTTAGCGGGGAACGCAGGGTGCTTTCCCCGGTTTTTATTGGAGTGTATTTATGCGTGTTATTGTGAGTTTAGATTGCTCGGACTGTAAGAATAAGAACTATTCGACGACGAAGAACAAGACAAAGACTCCCGACAAGCTTGAGTTTAAGAAATACTGCAAGCATTGCCGTAAGCATACCCCACATCGGGAAGGCAAGTAATCCGTCGGTAAACCTCGGTTTGCCGGCATTTTAACTAGACGAATGGCGTGTATAGGCCAGTAGCTCTAACGGTTAGAGCGGCGGATTCCAAATCCGTAGGTTGTGGGTTCGAATCCCTCCTGGCCTGCCAGTCGTCTCCACCAGAATTTTTATCAGTGCTTTAGGGGATTGCATGGAGCATCAGTACCAAAAAGTAGTTAATGTCACTTACTTGGCGTTTGCGGCAATCATCGCGTTCCTCGCGCTGCTGGCCATGATGAAGCTGTCGAATACCTACGATTTCGAATCACGGGTAAAGTCGGCTGAATACATCATCCGCGGACTGTCTATCGCCGTCGGAGCGTTGGTTTTCTTTGGTCTTTACAGCAATAACACTTCAAATACGTTCATGAATGAAGTTGCTGTCGAGTTATTGACGAAGGTCACCTGGCCGACGGGTAAAGATACGGTGTCGGCGACTATTATCGTAATCGTAACCGTTGTTATCGCGGGCCTGGTTCTGGCAACCTTTGACTGGTTGTTCACGATGGGGCTGCAGTGGTTCTGGGGTACGGCCCAGCATTTATTTTCCTGAACTGGAGAGTTTGAGTGACCGAGCAACAAAAATTAGACGGATCCAAGAGTGGTGCCGCCGCTCCCCAAGGGGAGATGGCCTGGTACGTAGTGCACACCTATTCGGGCTTCGAGAATA
>JACQAW010000091.1 GCA_016194725.1 Deltaproteobacteria bacterium | reverse complement strand
TTTCCATCGTCGTGTCGCCACGCACGAGGTTGTCCTTGGGCTCGCCTTTGATATTTGGCGCCGTCGTAATGAACTGAGCCTGCCAGCCTGCCGCTTTGCCGGCGCGCTGATGAGTCATGACCGCCCATTCATCCTGTTCGGCCCGAGGAACTTTCCACTCCTTGACCATCTGCTCGCAGTGCTGGCCCATTGTCAGACCGGTCAGGCGTTCCGCGACGGGCGGAATCTGTGGCGCCAGATGTTTGGGACGCAGCTTGATGATGCTTTTGAATTTGTCCTGCGTGGTGCGGGAAAATTTCAAATCGCCTAAAGTACGGCTGATCTGATGATCGAAGCTCACGGGAAAATTCGACATGCTTTCGGAGCCGCCGGCCAAAGCCCACGGCACACTGCCGCGAGTGATCCAGCTTGAGGCCTCGGCGACCGACGATAGGCTCGTGGCACAGGCCATTACCGTCGAGAAGGCGCGCGTCATTGGATGGAGTTTGCTTTCGAGCGCAACCTCGCGCGCAATATTACTGACGTCGGAGTGTTGAATGACCGAGCCGAAAACGAGCATCCCGTTTGGATCGTTGGTCAGTGCAAAACGATCAACTAAAGCATTCACGGGTCCCACGCCCAGATCGATTCCCGACGAGCTGCGCAGTGTCGATCCCATTTTCGTAAAAGGGGTGCGCGCACCCGCAACAACAGCAATAGCCATTTGTGGCCTCCTTGATTAAGATTGGCAGCGACTATCATATTTGCTACCTCTCAAAAAAAACACAGGAGATTGAAAATGGTAAAAATTTATCAGAAAGCGCCGGAATTTAAAACTCAAGGGTATCAGGACGGCAAGATCTCGGATTATTCGCTGAAGGACTGGTCCGGCAAATGGACCGTGCTTTTCTTCTATCCTCTGGATTTCACGTTCGTGTGCCCCACCGAACTCCAACAGTTCAGCGAGCGCCACGACGCGTTCAAGCGTCTGAACGCGCAGGTTGCCAGCGTCAGCGTCGATAGCCCCTATTCGCATCAGGCCTGGTCCAAGGGCGAGCTCAAGGAACAGCGCTATCCCATGCTGGCTGACCTGAACCACTCGATCAGCACCGCTTATGGCTGCTATCTCGAAGACAAGGGCATCGCTCTTCGCGCAACTTACATCATCGACCCTCAGGGCACGTTGCAGTGGATGGAACACAATCCGCTCAATGTCGGCCGCAGCGCCGATGAGGTTCTTCGCGTTTTGACCGCGCTTCAGACCGGCGAACTTTGCGGCGCTGGCTGGAAAGCCGGCGAGCAGACTCTGACGAAGAAACTCGGCCTGAAGTAATCCGTATCGTTTTGCCGATCGGCTTATGTTAGCTTTAAAGGGGTGGAGCATCGTGATGATGCTCTGCCCCTTTTTTTCATTGGAGCCTTTGCGGGAGCGTTTGCGTCACGATGACACGAGCTGGAATGGCAAAATATGGAGTTGCGGCGCTTTTCCTGATTCTCCTGAGCTTGGTGACAGGCTGCGCGCTGCTCAAGAGCAGCCCGGGCGAGCCCATCGTGTCGCCGACCGAGGCTGCATCGACTGCCGCTGACGGGTTGCCGCTGACGGTACTTTCGCCCACGGTGGGAACGCCCGCGCCCACCTCGAGCCATTCCACCAACCAGGCGGTGCCGCCGGTTGTGCTGAATTCGGTGAATGAGGTATCAGCGCTGGACCGCGCGGATCTCAAAGTTTTGAGCAAAATCGGCATTCATCTGGCCAACGCCGAGATTACGCTTTCGTCTGGCGCGGGAATTCGCAAGGGGCACTTGAAGATCGAGAAAATTTCGGGCGACGCCGACTGCAAGGTTCGGGTGCAGGATTCCGAAAAAGGAATCGAGATCAGCGAACCTTTGCTGCGTCATTCGCCCGATGGGCATTCGGCGGTAGTGAAGGTGAAGTCGGCCTTGCCCGTGGTTTCGAAATGCCGGTTTTCGATCGAGATCGGGCTTAAAAAAGCGGCCGATACCAATATCGAGCTGGTGCGCGGCACGTTGAGCGTTGAGGGCTGGGATGAACCCCTGCGCGTGAAGATGGAATGGGGCGAAATCGACGTGGGCACCGTGGGCGAGCTGAGCGTGGTGTGCGGCCGCTGTTCGCTGACCGGCGAAGGCGTCGAAGGGCCGCTACATTATACTCTCGAGACCGGCAATGTCGGGCTGACCGGACTGGCCGGTTCGGTGGAAGGCCAGACGCTCGGTGATACGGTATTAAAATGGCGCAAGCTGCGTGCGGACTCCAACGTCAAGCTGAGCAGCCGCGCGGGCGACGTGATTTTATTTTTTCCGGAGACCGTGCCGCTGGCGATTGATTTGAAGGCTCCTCATGGCGAGGTGAACTCGCGGTTTCAAACGGGTGCCCACGGCGTGCCGGTTTCGGTGTCGGCCGAGCTGGGCAACGTGAAAGTTTACCGATCCACGAAAGAGGCTGTGTCACAGTGACCAAGGAAGTCGCGACCAGGATTGCCCTGACCGTGTTTCTGGTCTTTCACCTGTTCTGCGTCATTCTTGCCCCGAACAGCATGACGTACCTGGGGCAGCGCTGCTCTTTTTTCGTGAACCCCTATGTCAGCTTTCTGGAGATGTCGTCGCAGTGGGGTTTTTTCGCGCCCGATCCGGGACCGCCCCCGGTTTTCATCGAATACGAGGCCATGGGCTCCAACGGCGAACCGCTGGCGTCGGGCTACTGGCCCGAAAAAGGCGACCCGTTTTTTCTGCGCGAACGCCAGAACCGGCGCATCGGAGTGGCGCGTTTTCTGATCGCGACCGATGACCGCATCGAGAAAGCCATGGGCCCTTACTATTGCCGCCAGTTTGCCAAAGCTCGGTCGGTGCGGCTGTGGAAGGTCGTGCAGGGCATGGCCAACCTGCATGACGTATCGGCTGGCAAACGCACGATTGCGGACGGCAAGGGCACCGAGCGGAAATGGGTGACGCAGTACCTTTGTCCGGGGAGGTCCTGATGGAAAGGGCACTGGCTAATGCCTGGGGCCGCCGATTTACCGCTTTGTGGTGGGACTGGTGCGCTTTCTGGTTTTACTCGCCCGCGCCGGCGCGCATGAGGTTGTTTCGCGTCGCCTTGGGCAGCATGCTTTTTGTCTTTTACTCGATTCGCGCCGTGGATCTCATGTTGTGGTTTTCGGAGACGGGAATCATGCCGCTTTCGATCGTGCCCGATATGTTGCCCATGAATTATCGCCAGTCGATCTTTTTCTATCTCTCGAGCGATGCGGCGATCTGGATTGGAAACGCGATTTATCTGCTGGCGCTGGCCCTGCTTGCGCTGGGAATTCGGCCTCGCTATTCGGCGGGCGTCGCGTTTATTCTGCACGTCTCGTTTCTGCATCGGGACATGGTGCCGTCGTACGGCGTGGACATGATCGCCAGCTTTTTTCTTTTCTATCTTTGCTTTGCCGACTACGCGGAAAAGCGCAAGCAGTCCTCGGGCCGCACGATGCTGGGCTCGATGGCGTGTAGGCTCATTCAGATTCAGATTTGCATCATCTATGCATACTCGGGGCTCGACAAGGTAAAGGGCGTGCAATGGTGGGGCGGCGAGGCGCTGTGGGGCGTGGTTTCAAACGTGCAGATCGCCCGCTGGGATTTTTCGTTCGTGGCGCATTTTCCGCTACTGCTGGTGGCCGCGACTTATTCCACGCTGGCCTGGGAGATCTATTTTCCGGTGCTGATCTGGTTCAAGCCTTTGCGCAACTTCATGCTGCTGTTCGGAGTCGCGCTGCATATCGGGATCGGGCTGGTGGTGAACATTCCGTTTTTCGCCTCGATCATGATCATCAGCTATCTGGTATTTCTGGATGAGACAGTGGCGGCCAGGATTTGGAAGAAGCTCAAGCAGGCGGAAATGTTGAGTGTGATTCGTTGATACGTGGCCCCCGGGGCCTGGGACCGGCCGCTCACGCTCATTGGCCGAACGGCGCGATAGCTTGGGTTGACGGATCGAGCCAGTAGGGGTGTGCTTCATAGCGATTTCCGCCGAACTCGAGGCTCATGAAGGCGGGCGTTTTGGCTTCCCGGCGGATATGAGGCATGAGCTTGAAAAGATAACCGCCATTGGGCATGCGGCAAAGCAGCGGATCGCCGTTGATGCCGCAGTAGCGGTGGTAGATTGCCGGGCTGAGCGGAAAGTTATAGGCTGCGCCAGGATCGCGGTGGTAGCCGAAGCTCGCGGTGCCCGCGATCAGCTGGCGGATCGTGTGCTGATCGTCGAAGCAGACGTTCTCGTCCCAGATCAGGTGCTCGTGGCCCGCCACATAGGCCTCGACACGTCCAGCCGTTAGAATCCCGCCCAGCTCGCGGGCAAATTCCTGGTTCGAGCGGCCCATTTCGGAGTGCATCGGCACATGGCCGAAGGCAAAGCGATAACGCGCGCCCGCGGCGCTCTTGAGATCGTCCTTCAGCCAGCTTGCGACGTCCTTTGGAAGCTGCTGGTCGACGATATTGAGCAGCGAAAGATGCACGTCGTCCACGTCGACGGAATAGTGATAAGGCGGTTTGCCCCCGCTGTTGATCTTGTAGGGCGCAGCAAGCTGGGGCAGATCGCGAAAGGCTTCCTCGTAGGCTTGGCGATGGACGTCGCGATAAGTGTCGTGGTTGC
>JACQAW010000126.1 GCA_016194725.1 Deltaproteobacteria bacterium | reverse complement strand
GGCATGCCGCCACGCAGCGCATCCCTGCGATCGATCATCCGCGAAGCGATGAGCGCGTCCGGCTCGTGCTTCCCGAGCGCGTTCACGATCTGGGGGAGGTACTCGGGTGCGTACTGGCCGTCACCGTGGATGAGGAACACGCGATCGAATCCGTGGTCGATGGCATAGCGGTAGCCCAGCTTCTGATTTCCGCCATAGCCCTGATTGACCGGATTTCGCAGCACGGTGACTTTGGCCTTGCCCCGGTGTTTCTTGCGAATGCTTTCGCTCTGAAAAAAGGTGCGGTCGCGCGAGCCGTCGTCGATGATGAGAACCTCGTTGTCGGGGTTCGCCATGATCTCTTCCGGAATACGCGAAACTACCTTTTCGATTTTGCTTTCGTGGTTATAGGCGACGATAAAAACCAGGTTTTTGCTCATTATCCTGGTTGTATCTCAAAAGATGGCAGGTCTTCAAGCCTCAGTTGGCGTGCTTGAAGGCCCGGTAGGCAAGGCCTACATTGAGCGTATACAGGACTGGAAGCAGGGTATTGTCGCTCGGAATGTAGATGGCCCCTACCGAAACCGACCCCAGCCAGCGCTGGCCCTTGTCAAACCAGCCCCGAAAGCCGATCTCAGGGCCAATTCCGAGCTGATTGTCGAAATGTGGGTCATAACCTCGGGACCAGGGGGCGTGGAGCTGCATTTCGCGAATTCGGGCGCCCACGAAGAAAGCGCCCTTAAAGGGATGGTAGGCGCCGCCCACGCTGTAAGATTGAAGGTAGTTCGAGGGTTCCCAGGTCAGGTCGACGTCCCATTCCGGATGATCATTCTTGGTGAACATCATGGTGCCGGTCACGCCAAATGGCATAAGCAGGCCCAGCTGCACTCCTACAAAAAGCAGTTCATCGCGTTTGTGTTTGGCGGATCGCGCTCGCTCAATACCTCGTGGTAGGCGTCGGCATAGGTTACGATCTGGCATTGTGAGGCGGCGTGGCAGTAGGCGTCGGCGGCGGACGTGACGACAATGTCGTCGTTGCCGGCTTTGAAAATCAGCGTCGGAGTGGTCGAGGCGCCGCCCACGGTCTGTACGTGGCTGGTAGCCGTCAGGGACTCGCACAGCCAGTGGTAGCTTACGCCGCCCAGACGCTGGGTGGGGTTGTCCGCGAACATCTGCATTTTCACGTTGTAGCGTGCCTGGCTGCGAGTGACGTCATTACCCGCATCGGTGAATTTTTGCGCGGGGTCGAAGTCCGCCTGCCCGATAGCATACGACTGGCCGTTGCTGAAGCCGCAGTCGGTCAGGCTAAGATCGGCGGCCAGGCCGGCGGGAAAGGGAGCGGTGTTGATTTGAAACATGGGCGAAGAAAGCGCGACGGCCTCGAAGACGTCGGGATGTTCGTATAGATACATGCCGCTGATGCCGCCACCCATGCTGTGCGCCAGTAAAAATAAATGTGGATGCAGCGTCGCGCGCACGATGGTTTGCACGAAGGTATCGACGTCGCTGATGTAGTCCTTGAAAAACTCAACGTAGCCTATCTCGGGGTTCGAGAGCATTCGACCCGAGGCGCCTTGGCCCCGGTGATCCATGGCATATACGGAAAAGCCCTGCCTGGTCAGGTCTTGAATCGTTTCGGCGAACTTGAGAATGGGTTCGGTGCGGCCAGGCAGAAGCACGATGGCTCCGACTTCATTGGGCACCGTGAAAACACGATAGTTGATCGAGACGCCGGTTTGGCCGGCAAACGTTCCGGCTTTTCCTGACATGTAAAAAGGCAAAATCTGAGTCGGATACCGGGCCTCGACGTCAGTCTCCGAGCTGAAGTCGGTTGCCATAGGGCTGGTTTGAGAATCCAGGTCAATTGCGGGCTCTTTGACGCCGGGGCCGCAGCCTGAAGTCGCAGTCAGGCAAAGTGACGTGATGAGAACACCAAGGGTGAGCGGGGAAACTCGTAGAATTTGCATGGCGCGAGTTATAGCGCAGTAACCAGACTAATTCAATCAGGTAATGCTGGCGTGTATACAATTGAATTAACTGGCTTTTTTTATAAAAAGGCCTCGCCATTGTGTACGGCTGTCTGGTGCCTCCAGGTGGAAAACCTCAGCCAGCGCAGTGAGAAAGACCGGATCGAGCGACCCTCGATGCAGCACGAGCATGCGTTCAATGGCTTCTTTGGGCGACATTCCCGCACTGTCGGGGCTTTTAAGGGCCAGGTGGCAGAAAGTATCGGCAACCGAAAGCAGGCGTGCCAATGGGTGAATGCGCTCTTTCTTGAGACCAAAAGGACGCCCCTGGCCGGCGCAGTCTTCGTGGTGCTGCAGCACGATTTGGATGATGTCGGTGGGAATGCCGGGCAGCTGGCAAAGGATGTCGCGGCCGCGCAGCGGGTGGCTGTCGAGCTGGCGCGCTTCTTCGGCGGTCAGCTCGACCCGCGGTTTCAGAAGAATCGCGCGGTCGATTTCCTTTTTGCCGATGTCGTGCAACAGGCCGCCCATCGCGACTTTGAAAAGATTGGGCGACGAGGTCCACTTGACCTGTTTTGCCAGCAGGGTGCCATAAAAGCTTACCGCCACGCTGTGGGCGTAGATGAAATCGGCGTGGTTGTTGAGCACGGCGATGAGTTTGAAGGCGTCCATATCCTCGGTTACGGAGGCAACCATGTTTTCGACGAATGCTTTTGCCCCGGCATAGGTTTCTTCACTGAGGTCGTCGACGAAGAGCTGCTGCATGATGACTTCGCCGGTATGCTTCACCAGACTGGTGCGCGCCGCCGAATCGAGCGCCGCAAAGCGGGCCGCGTGGCGCTCCATGACGTGACCCACGTATTTCTTGAAGTCGCTCTTGAGCATGTACAGGTATTGAACGTCTCGGGCCTTGTAGGTGTCGACGCGCTCAGTGGAAAGGTCTTCGCCGCGATGGGCGATCTTGACGTATTTCTGGCCGGTCAGCTTGATATAAACATCGTATTTGATCTGGGTTCCGACAACGAAGTCATGAACATTGATGCGGCAAAAATCCTGGTCTTTGAATGACCCTTCAGTCACGTTGGCCAGTCCAAGGCAGGCCGAAATGACTTCAATGAGCTCCTCTTTGTGCACGGGCTTGGCGACAAAGCCGTCAACGCCAGCCTCGTAGGCCTGAAGCGTTTCATTGAGGTCGGAAATCTGGGTCATCATGATGACCGGCACCTGTCTGATCTTTTTAAGAATTCGCGTGAACTCCACGCCCTTGATTCCCGAGGCGTTGATTTCAGCGATGACGGCGTCAACCACGTCGGTTTCAAAGATCTTCTGGCCGATTATCTCATCGGTGGCCAATACCACTTTAAACTGCGCGTTCGTGAGCAGGGACTCCAGATGTTGCCGCGCTTTCGCGTCGGGCTCCACGACCAGGATTGTTTTTACTTTCATGCAGCCACCATCTTTGCCTGTTTCTTGGGCAGGCGAAGAACGAAACGCGTGTTCGCGCAGTCTTTATCCAGCCAGATTGTGCCGTTGTGGCCTTCGATGATGCCCAGTGAGATGCTGAGCCCAAGGCCCGTGCCGGCGCCAGGGGCCTTGGTTGTGAAAAAGGTGTCGAAGATGCGGTCGCTGACGTCGGGGTTGATTCCCTTGCCGCTATCCAGGATGGCAAGCTCGATGTTCGCGCCCTGGTCTTCGACCTCGAGTTTGATCCACTTTTCGGGCAGATCTATTACAGCGTCGTAGGCATTGCCCAGCAGATTGAGCAGCACCTGCGCCAGCTGACTGGCCGAGCAGTCGATTGAAAGCGAGTCGGGAATTTCGCTCACGATCAGGTTCACGCCTTTGGTTTTGAACTTCGAGTTGCAGAACATAATCGTGTCTTCCACGATATTGCGCACGCACTCAGGCGAAAAGGTGTCGTTTACGCCTTCGCGCACCACGGTGCGCATGCCGGAAATTATTTTGGCGATACGCGAGGCCATGGCGTCGATTTTTTCCATGCTCGCCAGCACCGTGTTCGCCTCAAGCTGGTCATTTTCAGCCAGGTCGGTGATCTGAGCCACCTTGCCGTAGATAACCGTAAGCGGGTTATTGATCTCGTGGCCGATGCCGCTGGCCATCTTTCCGAAGGCGGACATTCTGGCCGATAGCACCAGGGCTTTTTGCTGCTCGCGTACCTTGGTTTCGGCAAGCTTGCAGCGTTCTTCGGAGATCTCGCAGGCAAAGAGCGCGTGAGTGAGCTGGCGGTAGGTGAGCCCGCAAATTTCACCAACGATAGAAAGGCCCAGGCGCTGATCGTCGGTAAGGGGAATGGTGGAGTTTTCGAAGAGCGCGAAGCAGCCGACGCAAACTTCGCCGCTCATGACCGGCTGATAGATCGCGCAGTTCGGAGGGAGCTCGTCAGGAGAGGATGAGCGGTCAACGGGCGCTTGCGCGCCCTGCCGGTCGGGGAATGAGCGGTCAACGGGCGCTTGCGCGCCCTGCCGCTCAATATACCGCTGTGTGCGAAAGCAACGCTCGGGGTAACCGCTAACGAGCGCTTTTTCGGCCTCAAGGCGATCGCGTTCGTTCATGCCTTTGGCGAAGACCAGCTCGAGCTGGTCTTTTTTCCTGGGATCGACGAGGTAGATTGCGGCCCGGGACACCTTCACGAACTCCTCTATCGCTTTAAGCGCGGCTGCGCCCAGGCTGACGGTGTCGTGAACTGAAGCGAATCTAGGCAATATTTGCTCAATTGTCCGAATTAGGCTGACCATCTCCCAACTTATCGAAGGGCAGCTGACAAAGCTTGATGCCTATATCGCAAAACCTATCTCTTCTGGTCTTTCGCGGCGTCGCGCGATTCCTCGACGCTCTTTTTGATGAAGTATTTCAGCACTCGGTTGCGATTGGCGCCGCCGAGCAAGGCGCGCAGATCGTCGTAAAGGGCGGGGTCGTTTACCAGTGCGCCCAGCGTGCCTTCGCCCTTGTCCACCTTCATCATGATGGATTTCAGATGATCCATGGAATCGTGCAGGGTTTTGGTGCCATCGGCCATATGGGTGGAAAGGCCGGTAAGATTCCGGAAGAAGGTTTCCGACCGGTTTTCTTTGTGGAACGAGCCCAGAATGCTGTCCACGTGTTCAAGCGAAGTCTTGAGCTTGTCGATGACCTCGTCGGCGTCGGTAAGGTAGTCTTTGAGCTCCTTGGGGGCTTCGCTCTTGAGCTCGGCGCCTTCGGCTGCCGCCGGAGAGCCCGCAGACCCGGATCCTATAATGATGTAGCGATCGCCCAGCATGCCCTGGGTTTGAATGCCGGTGGTGGAGTCCTGATGAACCACGTCCTTGAACTTGCGAGCCACCGAAAAGGTGACGTCAACCTGGCCGGTGTCATTGAGAAATTTGATCGATGAAATCTGGCCCACCTTCACGCCCGCGACTTTTACGGTGGCGCCCTCGACCAGGCCTTCGATCTGGCCAAACTTGGTGTGGAAGGTCATGTTGCTTTGAAAGAGAGCCTGGCCTCCGCCCAGCATTAGAATGGTAACCATAATCAGGCCCAGGCCCAGCGCGACGAAGATTCCGACTTTGACTTCGATTTCAGTGGATCGGTTCATAGGCCTCGGGTCTCCTCGCCTGCGATGAATGCTTGAACGAACGGGTCCTTTGAAGCTTTGATGTTTTCGGTCGTATCGATCGCGTGGATTTTTCCATTGTAAAGGATGGCTACGCGGTCAGCAACCTGGAAGGCCGACGGAATATCGTGCGTCACAAAAATGGCGCCGTTCTTCTTGCCCGTCCGCTGAATCAGCTTCATGAGCTCGAGCAGGCGGTGGGTATTGAAGGGATCCAGGCCGGCGGTCGGCTCATCGTAGAGAATGATCTTGGGTTCAAGAATGATTGCGCGGGCCGCCCCCACCCGCTTTTGCATGCCGCCGGAAAGCGAGGCGGGCAAAAGCTTTTCGCTGCCCTTGAGGCCGATGAGGTCCAGCATCTCGGCGATGCGGGCATGGATCTTCTCGTTGGTCAGGTCGGTATGTTCGATCAGGGGATAGGCCAGATTGTCTTCGACCGTCATGGAGTCGAACAGCGCCCCGTTTTGAAAGACGTAACCGATTTTTTTTCGGACATCGATCAGGTCGTCCTCGCCTAGCTGGGCGATGTCCCGGCCCTCGAACATGATTATTCCAGCGTCAGGTTTTTCCAAACCGATGAGCGAGCGTAGAATAACGCTTTTACCGGTGCCGCTGCCGCCGAAGAGCGCCAGGATTTCGCCGTCATGCAGGTCAAAGCTCACGCCCTGATGCACCTTCTTGGGACCGAAGCTCTTGTGAATCCCCTGCATGGAAAGAATGGTTTCGCCGCTCATTGGTAGGGGTGCACCAGAATGAATAGTTTGGTCAAAAAGAAGTCCGACACCATGATGAAGATATTCGTGGTCACGACCACCCAGGTGGTCGAATCGCCCACGCCTTTAGTGCCGCCGCTGGTGCGCATTCCCCGATAGCAGGCGGTCAGCGCGATGAAGATGGCAAAGACCACCGGCTTGAGAAAACCCATGAAGAAGTCGGAAACGCGAAGGGCTTCGACGGCTTTCTGGAAAAAGAAGTCGGGGGTCTGGCCCAGCTCTTTGACCGTGACCAGCATGCCGCCGAAAATTCCGATGAAGTTGGCCATGACGGTGAGAATGGGAAGCGTGATGACCGTGGCGAGCAGGCGCGGAATGACAATGCGCTTGATGGGATTCGTGCCCAGGGCGCGAATCGCGTCGATTTGCTGCGTGACGTTCATCGAGCCCACCTCGGCCGTGATGCCCGAGCCGATGCGGGCGGCAACAAGCAGGCTGGTGAAGACGGGACCCATTTCGCGCACGAATGCCAGCGCCAGCAGCTTGGGCACGTAAAGCTGCCCGCCGAACTTTTGCAAGCCGTAGCCGAATTGCAGAGCCATCACCGAGCCCGTGGCCAGGGCGGTTACGGCAACGAGCAGAAAGGAGCGCACTCCAATGAGGAACATCTGCTCAATAGTGAGATAAACATAAAACGGGGGGCGCACCAGCTCCCGCATGCAGTCGAGCCCCAGCCCAAAGACGCCGCCCGCGAATTGAATCGAGCC
Organism: Deltaproteobacteria bacterium; assembly: GCA_016194725.1. Taxonomy (GTDB): domain Bacteria; phylum Bdellovibrionota; class UBA1018; order UBA1018; family UBA923; genus JACQAX01. Next base: position 9,001 of record JACQAW010000126.1, on the reverse strand, counting down.
GACGAACTGCGATCCCAGCCGCTTGAAGTATTCGTCATATTTACGAGGCTGCCTATTGGGCATGAAAACCCTTCAAAAATCGGTCGAAGGTGGATGACAGCTGCTCATATACGGCCGGCTTGGCGATAAACATCAGATCATAGGTGCAGCCGCTTTTACGAAGCACGATCGCGCGCACGCGCACGGGCATTTCCTCGTTCTGGCCGCTGGGTGCCCGCTGGCTCATTGACGCTTCGACGGTGGACTCGAGCCCTTTGGTTCCATCCACCTGAATGTCCTGGGTCAGTACCGGTCCACGCGTGCTTATTCCCAGAAGAAGATATTTTGAAAGTTCATCAAGCGAGGCGTCGCGATATTCCTGGCACACGCTATTGACCGAAATAATCGCGCCACTGGCGTGGTGCTCAAAGGCGAGATCGCCGGTGTCGTCTGGAGTTGGGCCACTGGGGCCATTTTGCGGCTGATTGGCCTTCACTTCGACTGCCACCAGGGTCAAAATATGCCATGCACGCTCTTTATCACGGTCGAGTCGTACTACCGTGTAATCATGACTTTTGTTGTCCACATGTTGATCACCGCCCAAGATCAGGCTGCATCCGGGCGCCGTCGTCATGATGCTTAGGGTGCTCATTATTAGTATAAATATAGATACAGGCGACTTGGTTCTCAGGCGGGGCCCCCGGTTGTGATTCTATAACTGTAGGAAAGGCCTAGGAAATCGTCAACACATAGTCTGGTTGCATCTGGTGACCGCCCGGCTAAATTAACCTAATCCTCTACATGAAGGGCGGAACTGAAAGTCGTCAAGCTTTTGACTTTTTCGGGGTCAAAATACGTGAGGTAGGCAGAAGTTTGGCGGAGCGTTTTTATCCGGCGGAAAAATTATCCCATGATTTCAATCGGCAGATTTTGGCACACGACGTGCTTATGTAGTTGCTCGGGGGACGCGAATGCTAGGGGCCAAGGACGGCGGAAGGCATCTTAAAGAAATACTCGCAACAACAGCCTGCTCACTGGTCGCAGTGAGCGCAGAGGCTGGAATCCAACTCAAGTCCTACCAGACCCATACCCATGTCGTGGTTTCAGTGGATCCCGACGTCACCTATAGCGTTGAGCCCGTGCTTAGCGGCGGTAAAGTGACGGCGATTAAACTGATACTTAATAATATCAAGGACGATCTTGAATCATTGACGGGCAGCGTCGACGCCAGGACCGATAAGGTTATGGTTACAACGATTCAAACGGCAGATGGAAAAAAAGTGACGTACCAGTTTTTACTCACAGACAAAGCAAAGGCGGCAGGAGTCGAGTTCTTCGACTACCGCAGCAAGTCGCCGGCTGAAATCTCGCTCGACTACTGGACGCATCCTCAGGCGGCAAAAGTCGAGGCTCAGGTGACCAAAAAGAAGCTCACCAAGGTTGCTCAGCGCAAGCTCTTGCCGGTGGCTGCCAGCATATTTGGCGGCTGTGGACAGCCACTCAACTTTTCAACAGAGGGGGTCGCGAATTACAAGGTTTATCACCGCGCATTCGACTACCGCGCTTTTTTCAACCTCGACTCGGCCGACGCCGACTACAAATATCCGACGGCAGCCGCAACCGGCGCCAAGGAGCTGCAACACTACCGGCTGGCCCTGAAGCTGTATAAAGAGTCGAAGTACGCGCTCGTCTTGCGCACGATCGAATTTTTCGATGCGCAGTATCCGAAGTCCGTGCTTCATAAAGAGCTGTTCTTCTTAAAGGCAAACACCTTCGTGCAGCTCTCGAAGCTGCTGAAGGCCGATACCTATCTGGACCAGGCACTGGACATGTACCGCCGTATCGTGCTTGAGGAATCTGACTCGGAGCGCGGCCGGGCCTCGCTGGCTTTCCTGATTCAGGAGCTTATGAACAAGGGCGCGCCGGTTTTCGCGCTCGAGTACGCCCTGATGGGCGCCGACCAGAAGCCCGAGAGCTACAAGAATCCGATGACGACCACGGTTTACCGCCTGGCTTCGGCCGAAGCGCTCTATACGCTGGGCGAGTTCGACCGCGCCGAGCGCGCTTACCAGCGGGTAATGGATACCGGCAATGCCATAAGCGTCGAAGGGGCTTTTCGCATCGGCGAGCTGCTTTCAGCGCGCAAGTTCTGGGAACGCGCCGCGATTTACTACGAAAAGGCGATACGTCAGTCCACCATGGAGGCTGGCCGCTTTCCGAGCGCTTTCTTCAATCTGGCCGAAGCCTACTTTCGCCTGGAACGGTATGAGGACGCCGAGCGCGCTTACAAGGAGTTCGACAAGCGTTTTCCCAGCGACGAGGTGTCTTGGGCCGCGCATCTTCGCCTGGCCGAGCTGGAGCAGCTCAAGATCAGGACTCCCGACCCGAAAAAGCATGAGCTGATCGCGGGTCTGTACGAAGGGGTCGTGAACCGGCACCCGTATTCCGCCGGCGCTATCATGGCCGAGCTGCGCATGTCCCGCTGCTTCAAGGGCCTTTCCGGCGATGACCGCACCCGGGGCTTTTTCGAAAATTTTTTCGCGACCCGCGACTTGAAATACCTTTCAAATACCTTATTGGATTCCAATGAGACTGAGCAATGGCTGGACCTGTCGGAAGCCGCATTTTTCCTGAACAACGGCGACCCTCGCGCGGCTCTCAAGCGTGCCGACGAATACCGCCTCAAGATCGGCAAGGTACCGCTTTCAGATTCCTTCAAGAAGGTTTTTGCGCAGGCGGCGGTCGATTTGGTGATCAAGCTGGCCAAGAGCTCCAATGAAACCTGCGCAATCACCCACTCGAGCGCGCAGGACGGCATGGGCGCCTGCGCCAACGACAAGGAGCTGCTGGCGGTGGTTGAGCATTATGGCGATATCGCCATCAAGCCAGAGCCAATTGCGTACGCACTCGCTATCGCGAAGGCCAAGCTGGGAACGGGCGACATGAAAGGCGTGGCTGAAGAACTCGCGTTGGTCGAAAGCCGCCTGGGCGCGGGCACGGCCGACGACAAAGACTGGTACCACCTGCTCAAGGCCCGCACGCGCCGCCTGCTTGGCGACAAACCCGATCTGGTGATCGGCGAGCTGACGCAGATGCGTGAAGATGGCCCGCTGGCTGTCGAGCGGTTCGACGAACTCGTGCAGTCCTCGTTGCACAAAGAGGACCTGAATGCGGCGCTGGCCTACGACAACCGCCTGCTGGCCAAGGGGCTGGCCGAAAAGCTGCCGCTTGAAGCCCGCATGATGGCCGAAGTACGTCGTGTCGACACGCTGGCCCGGCTCAAGAAATCGGCCGAAGCCGCCAAGACCAGCAGCCGTGTGCTGCTGCAGTTCGGTACTCAGACTCAATTTCCTCAAATACTTGCGCGCGTCAGGGAACTGCGCGCGCAGGCGCTCTATGATTCCGGCGATTACAAAAACGCCGTCGAGGCCCTGGATGAGATTCTCACCCAGGCCCCGAATCATCCGCGCCATACAGAATTCGAGTTCAAGCGGGGCATAGGACTGGCCAAGCTGGGACGCGAAAACGAAGCTTTCGAGACGTTCAAGAAGCTGGTCGACCCGGCGATTCCGAACGACGTCTGGAAGAAGTCGGCACAAGCAGAACTTGATCAGCTTCAGTGGGAAAACAAAGTGCAAAACCTAATCAAAGACAAAGACAGGAGGTCTTCACAATGATCGATTTTCAGACCAATGATGGTAAGATGAGGGATATCGTTAAGCTTGCAGAAACGGTGGCGAACACCAAGTCGTCCGTTCTGATTCAAGGCGAAACGGGCACGGGCAAGGGCCTTATGGCCAAGTTCATTCACGAAAAGTCAGGCCGCGGTACGGCCCCTTGCGTGACGGTGAACTGCGCGCAGCAGCCTGAGATGCTGCTCGAAACCGAGCTCTTTGGTTTCGAAAAAGGTGCTTTCGCGGGAACGGTAAGCGAAAAGCGCGGCAAGTTCGAGCAAGCCAACGGCGGCACGCTCATTCTTGACGACATTTCGGAGCTCACGCCGAAGCTGCAGGCCAAGGTACTTCGCGTACTTGAAACCGGCATGGTCGAGCGTATCGGCTCGAAGGGCGGCGTGGCGGTTGACGTTCGCATCATCGCGATCACCAACAAGAACATGGCTGACTGTGTGTCTTCGTCCAAGTTCAGCGAAACGCTTTACTACAAGCTCAATAACGTCGCGATGATCATCCCGCCGTTGCGCGAGCGCCTGGGCGACCTCAAGCTCCTCGTTTCGTCGATCATGGGCCGCGTTGCAACCCGTTCGGGCCGCCGCGTATCGGGCATCACCGAAGAAGCCGTGACGAAGCTCGCCACGCACAGCTATCCGGGCAACTTGCGCGAACTCGAGGGTATCTTGGAACGCGCGATGCTGAATGCCCAGGATGGCGTGATTCGCGCTACCGACGTCGCCGTGGGCGCAGCCGCTCAGCCGCAACATCAGGGCGCGGGCGCGCACTCGGTGGATTGGGAAGCGGAAGCACAGTGGGCTCCGGGCCGCACGCTGCAGGAAATCGAACGCGCTGTCATTCTGAAGTCGCTCGCTTTCCACAACGGCAATCGCACGCACACCGCGCGTGAGCTTGGCATCAGCATCCGTACATTACGCAACAAGCTCAACGAATACCGCAAAGCCGGTATCAGCGTCTGATCGCGTTTCTTTGATTTAACCTGTCAGGGCCGGCGTTCGGAAAATTTTCCGGGCGCCGGCTCTTTCATTTCAACCGATATACTCTCGCCTGCCGTGCTTCGAACCGGCAGCCGAACCGCTCGGGCCAGTCGGTGCTTGGCCGCAGAACGTAAACCGGGTCGGCAGTGTAACCCGCGCTGCCCGAATCCTCGTCGAAAATCAGTTGCCGCTCCGAAGCCAGTCCGCGAACCGCCTCGAGCGATTCGCCGTCTTTCACCGAACGGCAAGTGTTGTTGAAGCGATCAAGCATTATTTGATCTTCAGTTTGGTTCATCGTGCACCAGAACATGAAGGCGATCGCCGCAGTGACAATTGTGAACTGCAGACCCTGCTTGTTTCGCTTGCGAATACGGTTGCGGCGCCGCTCTTTGAAGGCCTCGACTTCAGCTACGACTTCCTGCGGAGTATACTTTTTGTTATTCGAGGCCACGGTGAACATATCGGAATAACGGCAGAAAGCTTGAACTAGCTGGTGACCGGTGCACGGTAACGGTACCCGTCACGGAGCCGGGCCTGGAAACCGGTGGGCCGAACGATCAATCAAGTCGCCTGGGGGCTATTACCGCTACGGTACTGCACCATCGCGTTACCGCGGGCGATGAGCTTGTCGGCGCGCTCGATCCTGATTTTCAAGATCAGGGTTTGTGCGGCCTCGGACTTTGTCATTATCTCGGCGGTGAGGCTGGCTTCTTCGTCGACAAACAGCGGCGAGATAAACTGAACGTCCAGCTTGGACCAAATGGCGTTTTTTCCCGGCAGGTGCATCCCGATCATGCGCGAAATCTGGGCAACCAGCAGCCCGCCATACACCACGCGGCCGGAAAAGCCCTGGGTTCTGGCAAATTCGTCTTTGGTATGCAGGGGGTTGAAATCGCCGGAAAGCCGCGCGAATGCGTCCATGTCGGGCTTCTCGATGCGGAACTCGATGGTTTTCCGGCTGGATTCCAGGAGCGCTTCGAAATCAGGATTATCCGGAAGCTGGGGCTCATGCATTCCGCAAATCTTACTCGAGTGGCCCGCGGCAAGGCAATGGGGAATGCGGTGGCCAGTACCCCGTGCTATATTGAAACGCAATTATGGATTCCGCCAAGCTTTCCCAACTCAAACAAGCCCTCGACCGCCTTCCCCGAATTCCCCTGGTCGAAATGCCCACTCCTGTGCGCAAGCTGGCTCGAGCGTTTCCCGGGCTCGAGGTGTGGCTGAAAGACGATTCCCATTCCCACCCGATCTACGGCGGGAACAAACCGCGCAAGCTCGAGTATCTGCTTGCGCGGGTGAAAAACAAAAAGCAGTCGGTCGTGACGTTCGGGTTTGAGAGCAGCAACCATGCGGTGGCCACGGTGTATCATTGCTCCCAGCATGGAATACCCTGCCATCTTGTTTTGGTGCGCGGTCCAGAGGGAATGGCTCCGAGCGACGAGGCTCTCAAGGAGAAGAAACTCGCGCTGATGCGATCTCTGGCGACCAGTATAGAGACCGTAGATAATTATCCGCAGGCCGCGCGGGCAGGAACTCGCAAATGGCTACTTGGCCTGGGAAAAATCAGGCTCATTCCGCCAGGCGGCAGCAATGCTTTGGGTACCCTGGGCTATGTGCGGGCCGCTCTTGAGCTTGCCGAGCAGATCGAGCGTGGAGAGTTGCCCCCGCCCAAGGCGATATTCGTGCCGCTGGGGACATCTGGTACAGCGGTAGGCCTGGCAATCGGTCTGGCCGCCGCAGGCTTGCCCACCAAGGTTTTTGCGGTAAAGGTGGTTCCGGGAAAAATCAACGAGCTGCCGCGGCTTCGCTGGCTCGCGCGGCAAGTGGGAAAGCTCGTGCGGGAGCTGCCTCGCGAGAGCTTGACGTTACTCAATCTTGCAATCGAGGGCAGCGAGCTTGGCGCGGGCTATGGCAAGCCCACCAAGGACGGGCTGCGAGCCGTGGAACGCTGGCTGAGCGAAGAGGGCGTCAAACTTGAGCCGACCTATAGCGGTAAGGCTGCAGCCGTGCTTGAGCGTTACACTGGTGACGGTGAGAACCTTTCGCCCATCCTTTTTTGGCTTACCTACAGCGAATATCGGGGTCAGTAGCCCTGATTCTTCTCGAGATATTTTTGTTGGGGGTCGAAGTAAAGCGGCACGCTGGGCGTGGGTGCGTCGGGGCATTCGGCAATCACTTCGTAACCGACGAGCTGCTGGTTTTCGACGCCGGTAACCAGACCGAAGTAAGTGCGGCCCGGGCAATCTTCGGTATTCACGTTTTCAGTGAGCCACTGATTGATCAGCTTCAGCCTGGCCGCATTTTTTGCGGGAATCATGATCTTTGAAACTTCGGAAGCCTGGACCCCAGTCGATAGCCAAAGGGCCAAGCTCATGAGCAAAACGCCTCTCATAAACTCTTCTCTCCTAAACAGGTTTTATTTAGTTGTGAGAGCCGAAAAATTCACCAGGTGGTAAAAAGTGCTCTCCCCGAAACTCTGGGGTTTTTAGGATAGGTTTTTTATAGTCCTAGTTTCTAGACTGTGCAAGCAGTTCGAGATAGATTTTTTCGAGCCGGTGCGTCAAAGATCTTGCTTCGAACTGTTCCAATGCCCTGGACTCGCTGCGCGACGAAAGCTCGTAACGGATTTGCTGATCAGATTTCAGCAACGCAAGTTTGGCAGCGTAGTCCTGCCAGTCGTCTTGTGCGCACACGAACCCCGTGTCGCCGATCACCTCGCTCTGAGCGTTCATGAACGGGGTCAGGTGCGAAATCACGGGAGTGCCGTGAATCATGGCTTCGGCAATATTGCAGCCGAAGGTTTCGCCATCGCGCCGTGAATGCGCCAACACGTCGATCGTATTGTAGAACTTGGAAAGAAAAACGTCGTCAGCCTTCGGCGGCAGCGAGATGAAATTTTTTAGATTTAGGGCCTTCGCCTGCCGCAACATATTGTCGGGCGGCGAGAGCGCCAGAAAAAAGGTGTTGGCGTCCTCGATCTGGCGATAGGCACGCAGCCCGATAGGGTCGTGAATTCCCGGATCGGCTCGTCCCACGCGGCCCACGACAAAGGCGTTTTCGGGTATGCCCAGCTCGGTCCGCAATGTTGATTGCGTGCAGGGCACCTCGATCGGATTGTAGAGCACGCCGGCACGGGCGTCTTGAGACGCCCACTGCGCGCGGTTCTCGAGCAGCCAGCGCGAGACAAAAAGTATTTTCTTCACATGCCGGTGCGCGGGTGCCGTATTCTGCTTTTCAAAAGGGTTGGTGGTCACGGTTACCGGAATTCGCGACAACACCTCTTCGTCCGAAGTCGGCGCCTCCGCATTGCCCGAGTAGTGTACGTGCAGAATATCCGGATTCAACTTCAGCAAAATGTGGCGAAGCGAGTTGTCATCGGAAGCAAAAAAAACGTGATCGGGGCCCAGGATGGTTTGAAAGTTCGTGGCCCGCACATTCATTGAAGCCCACAGAAGCTTTTTGCCACGCGCAGGCCGCAGCCCCAGACGAGCGCCAAGCTCCACACGTAGGCGGGTCGTTAATTTCACCCGGTGAATGCGTGATACGACGAACACCTCAAAGCGGGTGCGGTCCAGGTACTTGCAGAAGATCTCCATCGTACGCTCGGTGCCGCCTATGCTGAGCTGATTGCAGTAATGAACGACGCGTATCTTCTTCTCTGGTGGGTGCACACCGCCACTATAGACGTCGCTATGTGCGCGAACAAGCACGCTAAGCAATAGTTTCTGAGTAAATAAGTACGATAAATACCATTTAATTTCAGTCTGTTATAAAACAATAAATTAAAGTCTCCACCGAAGCCGTCCGATCCATCTCACAAGAACAAGCATGGAGATTTAACGCTTGTTAAGGCATGGATTGCCGAAATCATACTTCACTGGACGAAGTGAGCCCATCAAACAAGGAAGGGGTCGTGTATGGGTTTTCGGATAGCCACAAACGTGCAGAGCCTGGCTGCACAGCGAACATTGAACATGAACAGGGAGGCCCAAAACAGGTCCCTGGAAAAGTTATCTGCTGGTGAGCGCATCACGCGCGCCGGAGACGACGCTGCCGGATTGGCGATTTCGGAAAAATTAAAAGCCGAAATCAGGTCCATGCGACAAGCCAATCGCAACGCCAACGACGGCATCTCGCTGGTTCAGACAGCTGAAGGCGGGCTGAATGAAATCCAAAACATCCTGATCCGCCTGCGAGAACTATCCATGCAAGCCGCATCGGACACGGTGGGCGACGTTGAAAGAAGTTTCTCCAACAAAGAAGTTCAGAACCTGGTCTCGGAAATGTCTCGTATTGCCGAAGTCACGCGCTACAACGGCATGACGCTGCTCAATGGCCAGGGCGACGTACTCGAAC
>JACQAW010000113.1 GCA_016194725.1 Deltaproteobacteria bacterium | reverse complement strand
TGTCCTTGGCCCAGGGATGTGGAATGAACAACCAATGCTTGAGCTCGACCTTGTACATGATGAAGGGCAGAAAACCCGCCAGCAGCCGGGGAAAGAAAGTCGAGGCCCGCTTCAACGTGCGAACCCCTGCCTTGTAAACGTCGAAGACCAGCCAGACCACGGTATAAACGAGAAAAAAATACGCAATCGCGGCAATGACCAGGTGAAAACAAACCGCCACCGTGGTCACGAGGGAAAAGAAAAAGTGGCGGCCGGTTTTTCGGCGGTCGGCCAGCTGCAAGAACTGCCAGAGCAGCAAGGTCGTGAAGAACGCCAGCCAGATGTAAAAACGCACGACGTTGCCGTATTCCAGCAGGCCCGGCGACGAGATGGCCGTTGCGAAGGCCAGAAACGCGATGAAAAGCGAATCCGTCCAGCGCCACGCACCATAGAACATGGCGGACAAAGTAGCCGTGAAGACCATCAGATAAGGCAGGCGCCAGAACAGCTCGGGCGAAGCGGCACGAAGCCAGGGCAGCACGCCGCTGCGATGGTACCCGCGCAATACAAGATTGTCGCCCGGCGGATTCGCGTTGTATTGCCCAATCTGCCACCAGAAGCTGTGCCCGCCCCGCCAGCTGCGAAAGGCCGGGGCTATCGTATCAAACTCATCGCCCCAAAGCGGAACGCGCAGCGAGATCCACACTTGCACAACAAGGGCATAGAGCAAAAGTACGCCAGCCAGGACAAGAAGATAAGTGGCGACTGCGCGCTCGCCCCCGGGGGGCTTAGCCCGCATTTCTCACCAGCTTTCGTCGCGAGGGCGCGGAGCTGCCGCGCGGTCGCGTCCCCTTCGGGTGCAAACGACGTTTGCACCCGAAGGGGAGCGCAGGGGCGAGCGAACGAAGGCATCCTGGTACAGGCTGTCGAGAGAGCGAGCCCCGAGCACGCGTGACCACGCGAGCAGATCCGCGTCCGCAGCAGAAAGGTGGTGAGAAATGCGGGCTAGTCTTCAAGATAGCTTTTTACCTCGGGAGCCGAAAAGCCAGGCAGCTTCGAAAGCGGCTCTTTCAGCTTCTTGGCGTCGCCCACCACGGTAAGAGTGAGATTTTCGGGTTTGAAGAAGGTCTTGATGGCCGGGCCAATGTCTTCATATTGAACCTTTCCGATGTTGATGGCGAAGTCACGGAAGTAGCCGTGCGGAAAATCCATGAGGTATTCCATCGTGGCGTTTTCCAAGCGCTTCTTCGAGGTGTCGTAGTTGAACGGGGCATTGTTCGTAGTGCTTGGGCTGGCGTCCGAAACGGAACGCATTGGAAGCGCCGTAGGTCCAGCCGCGCTTCACCCGAATTTCGCGCATCATTCGCGCCTGGAACGAATGCCCGCCAAATGGCTGGTTGCCCAGGGTGATGGCGTAAAAACCAGGCATCTCGGGGCGCATGCCTGTGCCGCCCATCAATACCTGCGCCTGCGTGGACGCGGGTTTGTCGACCAGCAGCGTCCGGCGGCCACTCGCAATCGCGGGCACGGCCAGCGACTCGACAGGCTTGGCTTCGGGGTGCAAGGCATTGAGCTTTTCAGTCAAGGCGGTGAACCACTTCTGAACGACTTCTTTTTTCACGGCGCCGGTACCGAACAGGCGCATCGTGCGGCCGCTGAAATGCTGAGCGTAGTAGTTCAGGATGTCCTTGTAGTTGATCGACCTTACCCCCTTTTGGGTGCCGATGAGCGGATGTCCGTATGGGTGTGCGCCGTAGAGGTAGCGATAGTGGTTGTACTGCAGCAAGGCCTTGTCATTGCCTTTGCGTTCCAGGATTTCGCCTTCGGTTTCTTTCTTGAGCTTGGCCAGCTCCTGGGCCGTGAACTTCGGTTTGGACAGCGCTTCGTCGACGAGGGTCAGGAATTTTTCCATGTTCTCGGACAAAACCGCGCCCGCGAATACCGTGCCTTCGTCGCGCACATCGAGGTCGAACTCACCGCCCAGTCGGTTGAGCAGCTCGTTGAACTCCAGCTTGGCGTGCTTTTGGGTGCCTCGCAGCAGCATGCGGCTGGCCACGTTGGCCAGGCCCAGCTTGCTGTCCGGGTCATTGGTGGCTCCCGCGTCGACGACGATATTGATGTAGGCCACCGGCAGGCTGAAATCCTCTTCGAAATCCACCCCCGTGTCGGCACGGCATTGGGTGGAGGCGGCGAAAAGCCCGGCTAGCAGAACGGTCTTTAGCAAAAGTATCGAATTCGCGGGTTTCATTGCGACTCCTTGGAAGGCGTTCCAATCACTACAGTACGATTTTCTTTTCTGAGATAGTTCTTGAGCACGCTGGCAATCGCACCCCGGTCAACCGAGGTCAGCGCGTTCACGATCTCGACACCGCGTTCGAAATTACCGGCCACGGTTTCGTAGAATCCCAGAAACTGCGCTTTGTTATAATTGCTGGCCAGTTCGTCAAACACCGAGAACCGGTGCATCGAAAGGGCGCGCTCGATTTCTTCGGGCTTGATGTGGCCGGCCGCCATGTCTTTGATCTCATGATCTATCAAGGCCAGGGCTTGCTTGGAGGTTTTGCC
>JACQAW010000112.1 GCA_016194725.1 Deltaproteobacteria bacterium | reverse complement strand
TCAGGGTCAGCGGCGCGAAGACGATCTTTTGAGCGAGCGCTTCGTTCAAATCACCCTTGGTGATGACATCCTGCTCCGCCATTTTTCGTAGCACTACGTCTTTGCGCGCCAGTGCGTTTTTTGGATGCTTGTAAGGCGAATAGACCGCGGGACCGCGTATCACGCCAGCGATGAGCGCGGTTTCAGCAAGCGTGAGCTGTTCAAGCTCCTTGTTGAAAAAATAGTGCGCCGCCTCGGAAACACCGTGCACTTCGAGCGCGCCAATCTGACCGAAATAAACCTCGTTCAGGTACTTCGTGAGAATCACGTTTTTTTCAGTGGTTCGGTCAAGCAGGTACGCAAGTATGAGCTCGCGCATTTTTCGGAACAGGGTTTTCTGGCGCGTTCCGAGCAGGTTTTTTACCAGCTGCTGGGTAATCGTGCTGCCACCCTGACTCAGGCTGTGCGTTTTGATATCGATCCATAGCGCGCGCGCCAGGCTGCGTAAATCGAAGCCATGATGCTCATTGAAGCGTTGATCCTCGACTGCTGTAATGGTCATGCTGATCATTGAGGGCATGTGTTCCCAGTCGATGTAATTCCGAATGCTCTTGTTTGAGCCCGAAAGCGTGGCGACCGGTGTGGGTTCGATTGTTACGGCTTCGGCCGGCTTACTGTCGATCGTAATGCCGTCAATTCTTTCGTCTTTGATCGAAACGACCACGACCTGACCTGCATCGGCCCGCGTCATTGGTTCGGGGTCCACGCTGGTACCGGGGTAATCGAAATGCCGACCCTTCCATTCCACGTGCTCGGGGGTTTCGCGGTAATCGATGTGGAGGTCCTTGAGTCGTTCTGTCAGGAATGTGTACGCGTAAATATCGCCCTTTTTCAGCAAATACACGTCGGAGAAGATCGTAGTGGGTTGGGACTGCGGCGCCTGGCCCATCAAAACTTTAAGTTCCGGCAGCAGAACGAAATCGCAGTAATAAACCAGCGACGCGAGCGAAATCAGGCCCAGGGTCACACTCCACCCGAGTACTTGGATCAGCAATTTTCGTTTCCGCTTCCTGCTCATTAGATGTTGTCTCGCTTGACTAATTTATATAGATAGTGTGACTACAGTAAAACTAAAAGGAAACATCTCGATGAAGCAATGGATTAGCGTAGCGCTTTTGATCGTCGGTTTGAGCGCAGCTACTGGTGTAAAGCAGGCTGACGCCGTTCAGCTCGATTGGAATGGACAGTTCTGGTTTGAAAACCACTGGCTGAACAACTATCAATTGAGCCGGGCGACACCAGGATATGACGCCGATCGCACCCTCGTCAATCAGGGCGGTCAGTATGTTCCAGGCAACGGCGAGAAGAATACGGTTTGGTATGATGTTTTCTTCAAGCTGAAGCCAAAGCTGATCGTGAACGACAGTCTTTCGATCAAGAGCGAATTGCACATCGGAAGCCCGCTTTACGGCTTTTTTGGCCGTGGTTATCCTTCGACCGGAGATGAGAAATTCAACTTCACAGGTTCCTCGAAGGACAGTTTCGCCATTGGTGCGCAACGGTATTGGGCGAATCTGGTCACTGACTTCGGAACCATCGAGCTGGGACGCGCGCCGCTGCACTGGGGCTTGGGCGCGATTTGGAATGCCGGCGACAATCTTTTCGACAAATACCAAAGCACGGGCGACATGGTTCGCATTCGGCATGATGTGGACGAAGCGCACCGGCAATACTGCGCAGCGCAGCATATTTTTCAACAAGCAGCAAACCGGTTCAACTCGCGTCAATTTCAGTATCTTTGACTTCTATTCCCGCAAGAAATGGGGCCATTTTTGGTTCGGCGGCGAGCTACCCCTGTTTAACGGCAATATCGGCGCGATCGACGGTTCCAACGAATTTACTTATAAGACCTTCGCTGTCATGTTCGAAGGCGGATACTCGTCCGATCTCTGGGACGTCGGCTTGAAGCTCGGACACGTTCCTGGCGAACAGGCGACTCAGGTGGGCGACAACACGTTTCGCGCGGTTTACCTGAACAAAGACTACAAGCTCGGTTTGCTGATGTTCAATTACAACCTTTTCGGGTTGGCCAACAACAATCCAGACTCGACCTCGACGGCAAGCCTCAAATCGCCTTACGACAACACGATCGTAAACGCGAACTACCTGGCAATCAATCCGCAGCTCAAGCTGGACAAGTGGACCTTGAAGTCGGCCCTGATTATGGCTTTTGCCAGCAATACGGCCCAGTCGGGCAGCCAGTTCTACAATTACGATCAGCGTAAATTTTTCGCTGCAATCAACAATCAGTCTTCGTTCATGGGCTGGGAAGGCGATCTGGGCGTCGCATTCAAATGGGATGAAAACGTCGTGGTTGGCTGGGATTTCGGCTTCTGGTTTCCTGGCGGCTATTATCAGTTCACCAACGACCCAACCCTGTCCAAGATCAATACCAGCATGATGTTCGGCTCGGTGGTAAGAGCCGGCATCACGTTCTGAGAGTTATTGCAGGATAAAATTCGCGAAGAACATGTCGGTAATTCCACCGACAGGGGCCAGCGTATTGAATTCCCGCATGATCTCGGTTTTGAGCAAAAGTTTGCCCTGAATGGTATTCAACTCGGTCAGCTGACGATGGCCCAGCGCCGCGATCAGCCGATCGGTGAAGAGTGCCTTTTTCACCTTTACGATGTTCGCGATTTCGCTGTCGCGGCATTCCACCGCAAACGCCACGGTGGCGTAATGTGCTTTTCCGGAAGTCATGGCGATGTTTACCGTAATCTGATCGAAATTGATGATGGCGTGCTCGGCGGGTGGCTCGGGCTTTTTGATCGCTTCGACCGCTTTTTTCATCTCGGTCTCTTCAACGATTACCGGGCGCTGGTAGATGAGCTTGGTGTAAACCATTGTGCCCAGGGCGACGACCACGAGCAGGCTGTTTACCAGAACCAGCAGCGTCTGGGTGTCGGGTAGTTTGAGCTTGGGTTTTGCCGCGCCACCGCCGTGATCGTCTTTGCCTTCGTCTTTCGCCATTTCTTATAATTATAGAGGGTTTTGGCGATCAGAGAAAATAAAAAGGCGGAATGCGCCCGAATGCACATTCCGCCTTGAATTGAGCTGAACTGGGACCACCGTTTAGATTCGGACTGCCTCGTAGGGCAGGCCCAGGTCTTTTGCGACTTGCAGATAAGCAACCTTGCCGTTGTAAACGTTGACGCCCTTGTAAAGCGCCGCGTCCTTGGCAATGGCTTCTTTGAAGCCGATGTCGGCCAGCATCAGAGCATGCTTGAGCGTCACGTTCGTCAGAGCGTAGGTCGAAGTGCGTGCAACGGCGCCCGGCATGTTTGGAACAGCGTAATGAATCACGCCGTCAACCGTGTAGGTCGGGTTGTCATGGCTGGTTGGCTTGATCGTTTCGATGCAGCCGCCCTGGTCGATGGCGATATCGACGATAACCGAGCCTGGAGTCATTTCTGACACAAGTTCCTTGGTCACGAGCTTCGGAGCTTTTGCACCGGGCAGCAATACCGCGCCGATGACCAGATCCGCTTCGCGAACCGATTTTTCGATGTTTTCGAAGTTCGAGAACAGCGTTTGAACGTTACCGCCGAAAATCTGATCCAGATATTCCAGGCGGCGTGCGCTGACGTCGAGAATCGAAACAAGCGCGCCCATGCCGGCGGCGATCTTAGCGGCATTGATGCCCGAAACGCCGCCACCCAAAACAGTAACCTTGGCGCGTGCGACGCCAGGAACGCCGCCGAGCAGCACACCTTTGCCGCCGTTGGCTTTTTCAAGCAGGTTTGCGCCGATCTGAGTCGACATGCGGCCGGCCACTTCGCTCATTGGAGTCAGCAGGGGTAGCGAGCCATCTTCCGGCTGAATGGTTTCGTAAGCGATCGCGATAACTTTGCGTTCCATCAGTGCCTTGGTCAGCTGTGGAGCTGGTGCGAGGTGCAGATAGGTGTATAGGATCTGGTTTTCGCGCAGCAAATTATATTCTTCGGGAAGAGGTTCCTTTACCTTCACGATCATTTCGGCTTTGGCGTAAACTTCCTTTGCAGATTCGACGATCGTGCCGCCTGCCTTGCGAAAATCTTCGTCGCTGACGCCGATGCCGTGGCCGGCCCCCGCCTGAACGAGCACGGTATGACCGTGGGTCTTGAGCGCCTTCACGCCCGAGGGCACGAGGCCAACGCGATTTTCATTATTCTTAATTTCCTTAGGTACGCCGACGATCATTGAGAACCCTCCTGATAATAGTCGTTCGCCCGGCCCCTTATACGGTCACGACCAAGCCGTCATAAGCGGGATACATATTGCGAGGGAGCGAACGCGCAAACTTTTTATATTCAATCTCATGGCCCATATGCGTGAAGTAGGTCTTTTTCGCACCTATTTTTTTAGCAAGGACCAGGGCGCTTTCAACATTCAAATGGGTGGTGTGAGGTGCTGGACGCAGGCAGTCAAGAACCAGGACATTCAACCCTTTTAAATACCTGAAAGTGCGGTCAGGAATATAACTGCAGTCGGTTATGTAAGCAATATCATTGATGCGGAACCCCAATACGGGCAGGCGCCCATGGATCAATTCCAGGGGCTGGACCGCGATACCCTTAATTTTTATGCGCTTTTTAATCGGATTCAGGGTCAGCATGGGCTTACCCCCCCCTGTTTGGGTCTCTTTAAAGATATAGTCGAACCGGTTCTTTAGGGTGTCGAGGGACCATGTGTTGCCATAACAGGGTATTGAGCGAGCCATCAGATAGTTGAAGTTTCGCAGGTCATCGACACCGTGAATGTGGTCGGCATGGGGGTGCGTGAACAGCACGAAATCAACCCAGTGGATTTGTTCGCGCAAAGCCTGCGTGCGCAGATCAGGGGAGGTGTCGATGAGAACCACTTTGTCACCAGTTTGAATAACAACGCTCGCGCGAGTACGCTGGTTGCGAGTGTCGGTCGAGTTGCAGACCGCGCACTTGCAAGCCAGTAACGGAACTCCCGCAGAAGTACCACAGCCCAGTATAGTGATGCGCGTGCCCCGAATCGGCTTGGGCGCAGCCACGCTTGGCCCAGTGGGCCAGAATTTGGGGGGGTTATATTTCGGGTCCATATACGTTGACAGTGCAACGGATGGTCTCCTAAAATTTAACGTCATGCAAGCATTGGTGACCGGCGGCAGCGGCTTCATCGGCAGCGAAGTGATTCATCAGCTGATTCAGCAGGGAATCAGTGTTCGGGCACTGCTGCGCCAAACCAGCCCCCGACATAATTTGCATGCGCTCGATTTTGAAACGGCACTGGGCGATCTTTCCGATCTGGAGTCGCTACAACGGGCAGTCAAAGGAGTCGACTACGTCTTTCATCTTGCCGGTGTCATTCAGGCACGCAACCGCGCTGAGTATTTCAGCCACAATGCCGTGGGGACCGGAAACCTTGCGCGAGCCTGCGCCGAGGTCAATCCCGGGCTGACCCGTTTTGTTTATGTGAGTAGCATTGCCGCGAGCGGGCCCTCGGATATCGTACCGGTGCTGCCAAGCAAGCGCCGGAACGGAAAAAAATATTACAGCGTCATTCACGTTGAGGATCTGGTGAAGGGCATCGTGCTGTCGGGATTGGCGCCTGATCAGGGTCTTCGCGAAGTTTTCTTTCTTTGCGGCGACGGCATCTATACCTGGAGCGAGCTCATGGCCGCGATGGCAGAAGGACTGGGCAAAAGAACGGTGAACGTGCCCGTTCCGGGATTTGCATTGACCGGGCTGGGCGCGATGTATACCGCGGCTGGCTGGTTGCTGCAGAAGAATTATCCGCTCTCGCTCGACAAGCTCAAAGAGCTGCGCGCCGACTATTGGATCTGTTCCAATGAACGAGCCAAGAAGGTGCTTGGCTTCGAGCCTAGATGGGATTTGCGCCGGGGAATGGCTCAGACCATTTCCTGGTACCGCCTGAACGGCTGGGTCTGATGCCGGGTAAGCCCCGCTTGCTGGTGCTGGCTGGCGCTTTGCTGTCGATGGTTGGTTGCGCGCATCCGGGCAAGCAGAGCGAAGGCGGCTGGCGGCCCGAGTTCAAGGTTCATCGCGACGTGTTTGCAAACGGGCTGACCGTGCTTTTTGTCGAAGAC
>JACQAW010000125.1 GCA_016194725.1 Deltaproteobacteria bacterium | reverse complement strand
GCAAGCTCACCACTTACTTTCAGCAAAAGGTGCTGCGCACCGATGTGCTCGACGGCAGCGGTTATGGTGTTGAAGGCGTATCGGTACCGCCCTCGGCCGAGCTGCGCGGGTACTGCGAGCAGCTCGTCGGCCGATTAAGTTACACGGGCGTGGGCTGCGTGCAGTTTCTGCTCGATAGCCGCACGGGCAAAGCCTACTTTCTTGAAATCAACCCGCGGCTGGACGCAACCTGCGCGTTGCCCTATCGCCTGGGCATCGATTTTCCGATGCTGGCCGTGGAGTGCGCGAAAGTTCGCGCAGGGCTCGTGGATGCCGACTCGGTTCGGCTCGAGCAGGCGCAGTACCAGCCGGGTCGCAGGGCCGCCTGGATCGTGGGCGATATTTTCGGCCTGCTGCATGCCATTCGCCACCGCAAAGTTTCGGCACCTCAGGTCGCGGCCTGGGTTGGGCGCATTTGCATCTCGGTGGTGCGCAATCGTATGCATATCACGTGGGAATCGCGCGACCCTTTGCCTACGGTATTTCTTTTCGGCTCGCGCCTGAAGTCATTGTTCAGCAATATTGCGCGCCTTTTTCGTGGGCGCCTGGCTCCCCACAGCCGCGCGGAAAATCCGCGGCTGGCGAAATAAGATGAGAATCCTGTCGTCAGTCATTACGGGGGTTACGCTTGCAGCCGTGCTTTCGCATGCGCCTCAGGCCGATGACGACGTCATTTTTGGAAATGACGTTGCGGGCTCGGCACTGGCAATAGACACCGGTCTTTCCAACAGCTATGAAAACCTGGCAGCCGCGCAGCCGGCGCCGGTTAAAAAAGAGCCAGGTGCTTTGCAGCTGGTACTTGAAGGCGTGGCCATGAGCATTCCGGAATATATTCTGGGCGTGGCCAAACACGAAGGCTCACATGCGCTCGCAGTGGTTATCGTGGGCGGCAAAGTTACGGGCATGGACCTGATTCCCAAAATGTACAACGGCAGCATTCGCTTTGGCGAAACCAGCTGGCAGGGTACGTTCACGCCGGCTCAGGACGCGTTCGTGGACATGGCCCCCAAAATCACTGATCTTACCGTCATGGCGGCGTACACCGCCGCGCTGGAAACCGGTTTTTATCCCGAGAACAAACATTTGCAGCTGCTGCTGCTGGTCGTGGCAACGAGCGCATGGGTCGATTTCAGCAAAGACATCTTCACCAAAAACCCGGACAACGACACGGTCAAAGCCTGGAATGATTTCGGCATCACCACCGAAAGTCAGCGTTTGCCCTACCGAATTCTTTGGGGTGCGCTGGCCGCGGGTGGCGCAATCGAAATTGGCCGTGGTTTTTACAAGCTTTTCAAGCACGGCAAGGAGCCGCCGAAAGATAAAAACCGCGCGAGCGTGGACGTGAGTATCGGGCCCGCGTACGTTGGAGTTGGCGGGCGCTTCTAGAAATATAGCCGGTCGTATTGACAGTTCCCAGGACCGTTTTACTATATCCCAACCTAGGGGGTATACTGTGACGTTCAAGACCATCGTCCCGATTTGCGCACTGATCCTGGCCAGCCTTTCCTTTTCCGATCCGGCACACGCAGTCCGCGGTGCTGCTCCAATCAGAGACATGTTTGCCCAGCAGCAGCTGGCGTCAACGGACGGACAAAAGCTGCTCTATTATGGCGGACAGGTACTGAGTAACGTCAAAGTCACGGCGGTATTCTGGGGTCAGGGCGTCAACGCGGATGTACAGCAGGGCATTGGCGGTTTTTACGCCTCGGTGGTCAATAGCACCTATATGGATTGGATGTCCGAATACAACACCAATCTCAAAGCGGTTGACGGTCGCGACGGCACCAACCAGCGCATTGGCCGGGGCTCTTATACGGGCGCCGTAACCATTGCTCCCAACAACGCCAATACCAATGTCTCGGACGCCGACGTGCGCAACGAGCTTGCGAAACAGATTGCCGACAAAAAACTTCCAGCCCCTGATGAGAACTCCATTTACATGATTCATTTTCCGCCGGGCATCACGATCACTGCCTCGGACGGTTCGGTATCCTGTCAGCGTTTTTGCGGATATCACGATGGTTTCAAGGATGCCGGTTCGGCCAGCGATGTTTTTTACGCGATTCTGCCCGACGTGGCCACGGGCGCCTGCAGCTTTGGCTGCGGCAGCGATGGCAACGCGTTCAATAACTCTACGTCCATTGCCTCGCACGAGCTGCTCGAAGCGGTTACTGATGCCTTTCCGACCCCTGGCGACAAGCCCGCGTTTCCGCAGGCGTGGAACACCACCGACGGTCAGGAAATCGGCGATCTTTGCGCGATGGTGAATACGACGCTCACCACTGCAAATCGCACTTATGTTTTGCAGCAGCTTTGGGACAATGCCACTACGGCCTGCGCTCCTGGCCCTTATTCGTCGAACTGACCAGATCGCAGATTCAGATCGGAGACATAGACTGGTGTTTTCATGCCCCGAGTCCTACTTGCAGCCGCCCTTCATTCCCTTAATCCACTGAGCAACGAGGTCCCGTCCTTCGGTGTGAATCACGCTACGGCCGATTTGCGGCATCTTCACTTTTGCGTGCACCGAATTCAGGCGAAACACCATGATCGATTTCCTGGGCTTGCCGGGCACGATGTCGAAAAGCAGGTTGCCTGCGCCAATGCCTGCGGCGATTGGCGGCTTGCAGATGCCCATCGCCGTTTCATTCGTGACGTCGGCACCCAGAAACAGGCCAGTGTTGCGCGCCAGGCCCGTCATGCTGTGGCAGTGGGCGCAGTTCACTTCCAGATACGCACGGGCGCGTTGCGCGACGGTACCGTCCCTGGGGTCGTTCCACACCGGAAGGCGAGGCGCCTTGGTGGGGTCGGCCGGAGCTCCATCCAGAATGCCCAGCCTGGTCCACTCGGTCAGCTGATTCGAGCGGCCACTCGCAAAGTCGTGATCCCTGTTCAACAGTCGCGCTTTCGGGCCAATGGGCTGCATGCCATCGCTGCCAGCGGCATGACAGGTGATGCACTGGTTTGCGCTGGGAATGGGGTAGCGGGTTTGAACGGCATGCTGGCCATCATTGAAAGCCAGATCGGTCAGGCCACCGCCCAACGACAAATCGGCATCGGCACGGTTATCGCGCCAGACATAGGGCAGGCCCACCCAACCCTCGGCCCGATGCACGAGCAGGCGCGTTTCCACGACGCGCTCGGGTACTCCGAAGCCAAACGTTTTCGCGATGACCGTTCCGACTGGAAAATCAAATGCGTCGTCGGCGCTATAAACCGCCTTCGTAAATGGCGGAGTGAAAATGAAACGATGTTTGGTCGAGTAATCTGAAAACAACGGCGTGGTCAGGTCGTACTCAACGCCGCCGCGCGTGTCGCGGGTGGGGTCGGTTGCGTCGCTAAACAGCCGATACTGCGAAAGCTGCGGGCAGTTTACCGCGGCCAGGGCAGCCCAGTTGGGACCGCTGACCACTGGCATACTGCAAAGCGCGGCAATCACCTCCGGAGCCGGGTCGGGCAGGCTTACGGGCACCGGCAGCGGCTCATCCAAAGCAACGGCGGGAATTGCGGCATGCTGGCAGGCATGCGGCGCAAGCTTGGTCAGCACGGGGCCGCCTGGAAACGGCAGGTACCAGTGCGAGTTTGCCAGCTGCAGGTTGCCGAAACGCGAAGGCTTGCCTTTGGCCGCGACATTGTTGCCAAGGCAGATGCGGTCGTCGTCGGGCAGGCCGTGCGCACCGTTGTAAGTTTCGCCGATACCGTCGTAAAGAATGTCGGCCACGCGCTTGCCCTGCAGAAAAAACAGGGCATTGATGAGGAAGTCGATCTTGCTGCCAAAGTTGATATGAAAGCCGTGCATTTTTTCAACGTGGTTGTCGTGAATATTGATGCGGCGGGGAATGGGATTGTAGAGCTTGTCATTGATAGGCAGCTCGCTGACCAGGTAGCTGGTCAGGGCAATGCTTGCCAGCTTGTGGCCCCGGATCTCGTTGCCGAAAACCTCGATGTCGCGATTTGCCATGGCCATGAAGCCGGTGCCGCCGGGCACGATGCCGACGATATTGCCTTTGGGCGCGAAGTTGCCGGTGTTGTTTTCGATGATCTGGTTGTTGAATACTCGGGTGTGTCCGCCGTTCTTGATCAGGAGATCCGGAAGATCGAACACCAGAATGCCCGCCGCATTGTGGGTCGACACATTTTCGTAAACGTCGGCATGCTGCGAGTTTTCGATCTCGATGCCCGCCACATTATACTCGGCGCGATTGTGGCGCACGATGATGTTGTGGGACTGCCCCACGTACACGCCGGCATCCGAGGCCCCGCGCACTACGCAGTCTTCGATCAAAACATTCTGCGACTGCACGGGATATAAGCCATAGCTGCCGTTCGAGGGGTTTGGGCCGCGCGTCCATTCCACGCGGACCCGGCGAATGGTGGCGCCGTTGACGCCTGAAATCTTGAGCGCATCACCCGGCGTGTCTTCGATGGCAAGGTCTTCGACCGTGAAAGCATTGCCGCCGGCCAGCACTCCCTGGCCGCCGTTGAACTGCTTGCGAAAGGTAAGAATGGTTTTGTCCATGCCCTGGCCGCGCAAGGTCAGGTGCGAGGTGCGAATGACGAGCTCATCCAGAAAATCAAAGCGTCCTTCGGGCAGCTCGACGATCGTGTTGGGGTGGGCCAGGATGACCGCGGTCTGCAGCCGATAAGGCAGATCGGAGCCGGGCGCGATTCGAACGACGGTTGGCGCGGAAATATCCTGAGCCCAGGCGGAGCTGACCAAGAGAAGCAACGCGATCATGTGTTAACCCTCGAGTAAACCAAATATAGGTATTGGTCATCTATAAGGAGCGGCAGCCATTGTCAAACAGGGCCTATCTGCGGGTGCGGGCAAGCCTACGGGCGTGGCGAAGTATTTTCACTATCGGGGCGCCAAGACGTTCGGGTGCGAAAGAGAGAGCCAGTAGTTTTCTGTTCTGGGTCTGCCAGGGCATGACACCGAAGCTCATCATCAGATATTTACGCGCCTCGACCACGCGCCCCAGTGCAAGATTCTCGCGCCCGATCCACGCATAGGCATCGGCCAGGCACTGCTCGATCTCGGTATCCGTAAGCTTGATCTGCGCTCTTTCGTTTTCGATGGTGCGCAGCAAGGTACTGAGGAACGCCATGGCCATGGCGACATGATTGTCCTTGTTCGTAAGCTGATCTTCCAGTTCGACCCGGTATTTAATCGTTACGGCATCGGTAAACGCCACAGGCCCCAGGCGGCAGGCTCGCAGGTGAAAGTCGTAGTCCTCGCCGCCGCGGCGATAGTCTTCACGAAAGATTCCCGTCTGCAGCGCGCGCTCCCGGCGCAGGAGCACGGTGGATGTGTGCACCAGGTTGCCCAGTACCATCTGCGAGAAAATATTTCCTGAGTAAAGAGCCGATCCGTAGGAGGTTTTTGTTTCCTCTGAAAAGAGGTCTTTTTTATCCGGAAAGCGCACGTAGTTCTCATACATCACGGTCAGGTAGCGGGGGCAGAGAACTTTTCCCGCCCCGTCAATTGCTGCCATGTCGCTCCAGATCATCCCGGCCTGCGGCGTGAGCCGCAACCCTTCGAGCTGCAACGCCAGCTTTTCCGGATGCCATAGGTCGTCGGAATCCAGAAATGCGAAAAATTCGCCGCGCGCTTCCGGAAACGCGCGATTTCGCGCCGACGAGACGCCGCCGTTTTCCTTATAAATGTATCGAACCCGGGTGTCGCTGCCGTACCGCCTCTGAATCAGGTCGCGAGTGGCATCTGTCGACCCATCGTCGATAATGAGGACCTCGAAGTTGGGATAGGTCTGGCCCAGCACGCTGTCCACCGCTTCTTCGATGAAGCGGGCCCGGTTATAGGTGGGGATGATGACGCTGACCATTCCGGGGTCCATGCGAGCTTCGGTATCACGCGGTGCGTCAATTTACAATTCAAATAGGCCCTTTCGCAAGCTTCGCCCGGCACATTATGCCCCGGGAAATGTCATAAATTAGTCAATAGAATCAAAGTGTTTTGTGATATGTTTTGAAGGGAACAAATCCCAACAATGAGTGTTGCGCCACCGGGGCAGTTCACCCCATCAAGACGAATCAGGTCGATCGATGCTGCACGCGGCACGGCTATGTTTTTCGTGCTCCTTTCGCATTTCAGCGATCACTATTTTGCTTTGAATGGAGCCACCAGACTTCATAAAATTTCCTATATTATCGGCATGTTGGCGTCGCCTACCTTCATGATTATCAGCGGGACGATGCTGGGGTTTCTTTATCAGACCCGAAGGCAGAAATTCGGGCCCATCAAAAATAGGCTCATGGAGCGGGGATTCTTTTTTTTGGTCATTGGACATCTCCTGACCTCGCTGGCGCTCACGGGGGCCGATGGAAGCTTCACGCGTGCTTTGGCCTATGTGTTCATCACGGATACTATCGGTGTGTGCCTGATCATGGGGCCCGCCATTATTGGCCGTACGAGTCCGGTTTTGCGAATCTTTTTGGGGCTCTTGGCCCTGTTTATCAGCTGGGCTGGCTGCGTGTTGTGGATACCGCACGAACTTTATGAGTCGACAGTGAAGGAAATCCTTGTTGGTTCGCTGGCGCAGGGAAACGCGCTTGCCTTGAATTACGTTTTTCCGGTATTGCCTTGGTTTGGCGTCTATCTTGCCAGCACCTATATCGGCGAACGGATCGGGAAATTGGCTTCCGAGAACCGGTTTCAAAAAATCGCCTGTTTTTTGCTGCGTCTGGGGGCAGGCTGTATCGCAACGGCGGTGATTGTTTTCGCTGCCGCCAGGGCCGCCAGCTCCTCTTCGTGGTGCCATGTTCTGGCTTCGCCGTATCAGAAGTCACCGCCGGGGCCCGTATATCTCCTGTTCTATGGCGGGCTGGGCCTTCTGATTTTGTATTTTATTTTCAGGCATGAGAGCTCCGGGCGAATCAAGTTCTATCTAAATATAACCTGTTTGCTTGGGCAGACGTCATTCTTCGTGTTTATGTTGCAGTACTACGTGTACGGATTGTTTTTCCACATGTGCAAGTTGCAATATACCGCCTTCTGGCCAATCTATTTCTTCGCCTCGGTGGTCGCCATCTTACTGTGCGCGCGGGTCTGGCGCTCCAAAGGTCTTAACCGGTACCTTTCCTTCCGCATCAACTTATCTTAGTCGATCGGGTTACCCAGGTTGTATACGCCAGCCTTACTCATGTAGTCGACGCCGGGAACCCGCTCGCATTCTGGCGGAAAAGTATCGCGCTTGTGGGCGAAGTAAGCCTCGCGTCGGCTGCCTTCGGACTCCTTGTTGTACGTGACGTAAAGCGCACGGCGCGGGGCTGCGCTGCGATTCGAGGCCGAGCCATGCGGCAGGTACGAATCGAAAAACAGGAAGTCGCCTGGGTTCATGGTAATCGGCTCCCAGCGAAGCGAGTCGATAACGTCCTGTCTGATCGTGCCATCCGGAGCCTGCGGCAAAGTTCCTTTTTTGTGGTGGCCTTTGACGACTTCAAGGCAGCCATTTTCAACGGTCGCGGCATCGAGCGCCACCATCATGGTGATGTGGTAGGTCTGGCCAAAGGTGGTGAAGGCGGGCGCATCCTGATGCCGCGTGAAACCCTTGCCGCCCGGAAGCTTGAAGTTGATTTTCTCTTTGAAAAGAATGGCGGGCTCTTCCATCAGCTGCGAAAGAATGGCCAGCTTCCGCGCGTCGTTCAAAAATTCGTTGAATCCGGCATGGTAGGGAATGAAATTCTCGAGCCGGCAAAGCATGCGCTTGTCGTGGCCAGTGACTGACTTTTCGAAGTACTTCATCCATTTGCCCGGTGTCTCTGGCAGGTTGGCGAGCTCTTTGGTCCAGGTACCCAGGGTTTTTTGCTCGGCAGGCGAAACGAAGTCGCGCAGCAAGAGGTAGCCATTTTCTTTCCAGAACTTCAGCTCGGACTCGGTGAGAATATTCATGGCACCGAACCTTACCTGTTTATTGACATCGGAGCCAATGCAAAATAGACGCTTGCACATGGTTTCAGCCAATCTTGAACGAATCATGACAATTCTTTCAGCCGCCGGCGACGCGGACTACGTGGGCGAGCCGGTTTCGCAGCAGCAGCATGCGCTTCAGTGCGCATATTTCGCGCAGAAAGCCGGAGCTCCCGCCGCTGCGGTTGCCGCGGCGTTGTTGCACGATATCGGCCATCTGCAGGCGCCCCCAGATGCCCAGCATATGGCCAATCTTGGCATCCTGGGACATGAAAAATACGGCTCGGATTTTTTGCGTGAGCTGGGTTTTGCCGAAAAGGTATGCGCGCTGGTGCAGGGGCACGTGCAGGCCAAGAGGTACCTGGTTTACAAAAACAAAGCTTATTTCGACCGTCTTTCCGAGGCAAGCAGGCAAACTCTGGGTTTTCAGGGCGGCCCCATGAGCGACGATGAAGCTGTGCGGTTTGAGGCGGACCCACTATTCAAAATAAAGCTCGCCGTGCGTGAATGGGACGAGCGAGCGAAAGTTCCCGAGCTGGAAGTGCCTGGCCTTGCCAGTTACAACCAGCTTCTTCTGGGCCAGATGACCGCTGATTAGCCGCATCCCCTGGGCAGGCCTACTCGTCGCCGGTAATTTTCTGCGCCAACCCTTCGAGGTCTTCGTCGATCGGCCTGATTTCAATGCGTCCCTCCTGGCTGGGCGCGATTTTAGCCACTGGCGCCGCGCTTTTCGTGCGGGTAGCCGCGGGCTGCGCCGGGGCTGGGCGTTTTGCCTCTGCGAAAACGGGAATGGAGGCCAACGTGTTGTCGTCTTCCTCTAGCAGCGCGACCTGCGACTGCTTGATCCAGTCTTTTTTCTGCTCCATCCAGCGCTGGTAGCGGTCAAACGACATCATTCCGTCGTCGCCGCCCGCCTGAATGGCCGTGAGAATCTGGCTGAACTGCCCGGTGCGGATATTGGATTTCACCGCCGAGTTGGCAAATAACACCTCACACTGTGGCACACGCATCTGCAGCTGGGGCAGGTAATCCAGGCGTTGGCAAACCACGCCCACCAGGCTGTCTGCGAGCTGTCCGCGAATGCTGCCCTGAATTTCGGCTGGAAAGGACATGCAGATGCGCGTCAGCGCTTCGGCGCAGGTGCTGGAGTGCATGGTGGCCAGCACCAGATGGCCCGTTTCGGCCGCGTTCAGCGTGAGCCGCATGACGTCGGGCGTGCGCATTTCGCCGATGACCAGAATGTCCGGGTTTTCGCGCATCGAATCGACGATGGCCTGCTCGAAGCTTGGCGAGTGGCTGGGAACCTCGCGCTGCCTGATGAACGACTTGCGGTTGGTGAAAAAATACTCGATCGGGCTTTCGATGACGATCACGTGCCGCCGCTGGGTGGCGTTGATTTCCTCGATAAGGGCAGCGAGAGTGGTCGATTTCCCGCTGCCCGTCGAGCCCGAGACGATGACCAGGCCGTTTCGGGCCGTGATCAAGCGCCGCAAATCAGGATGAAGATTGCAATCCTTGAGATTGTTTTGGAACGACGAAAGCAGGCGAACCGCCAGGCCCATTCCGCGCACCGTTTGAAAGATATTGATGCGGCAGCGCGTATTGGAAAGCGTGCGCGAAAGATCGGCCGAACGCCTGGCCAGGAACTCCTGCCACTGGGTGGCGTCGAGCAGCTCGCGGGTCAGCTGCAGCAGCGTCTCGGTCGGTACAGCTTCGCCCATCGGCTGCAGCTCGCCACGCACGCGCAGGACCATGGGGCCGCCCGATTCCAGATGCAAATCGCTTGCGCCCCGTTCGCGCGCCAGTCGTATCCATTCTTTTAACTTCGTCATCTTCGGCCCTCGAAGCTCAATATACTCAAAGGCGATTAATTCCGGATTAAGAGGTCATTAATATATTTTAATGCCCCGTCTTTGAAATCGCCCGTCTAATGACGTGCTTTGCCGAAGCGCTGGCCAGCCGTTTCCAGCTGCCGTCGCCGCAGAGGCTGACGTCTTTTTCCGGACAAACCTCGATGGCGTAGACCGGGCGTATTTTCCAGAGGGTCTGGCTGGCATCGAAAAACAGCTGGCCGGTCACGCGCATGGGCAGCTTTTTGGACTGCAGCGATTTCAGCGCGCCGGCTTCCCAGCCCGCGGGGCGAAAGTGCGGCGAAATTTCGGCGAGAGCCGCCTCATGGGAATCACGATCGGCTTCTGATTTTTCGGCGATCTTGAGTTGCACGACATTGTTCTCGTTGCCCGCCAGGTTGCAATGCGCGGTCTCGCCCGTATCCGAGTTGCCATAACCTACATTGGTAACATAGCCCGAAAGCGAAACCACCTTGCCCTCGCCCAATGAGCCATCAAGGATATTTTCAAGGGAGCCCCGCTCGCTCGGCAGCTTGTTGTTCGCGGGCACCAGGCGTTTTTGGACGGCCAGGCTTTGCAATTTTTGCAGATGCGCGAGGACAATCGGGGCTGTGGGCCCCGAGGCGCAGAAGTTGTTCTTCACCAGATCTTGAAGGCTGGCGCCAGGGTCCGAAACCGATCCGGCACGGTCGCACTGATTATCGATGGGATGCGAAAGCGCGATGTCCGAGAACGGAAGCGGGCAGGCGGGCTCGAATTTTCCGGCGTAAGCGCTGGATGCGGCGAGAATCAGCAGAAACACTGGTAAACGAGTCACCGTATTCATGCCCTTGAGTTTAGCAAAACACGTTGCGCTGTCACCCGGCAACTCCAGCCGCGTCGCGGTGATGCGCGGGGCCGCACCTTGGTCCAGGTGCAGCCCCTTGCCTCGGTCCGTGCTGTGTGGACTATTCCAGCAAAAGTTGCTGAATGCCGTGGACGCCACGCGTCGCTTCCATGCTGCGCTCGGCGGCCGTATAATGAATACCCGAGCTTTGCCCATAAGCGCTGTAATACCATCCTGGTAACACGACCGAACTCATTGCCTCCTGCTTTTGAAAGTTTGAATCCAAAGGAATCAAGCGTTGAACAACAGGACGCATGTTCGTTTCGCTCCAGCGCAAGGCTTGCAGCTTTCGGCCGCTGCTAAGTACGCCAAGGTAGCCATGAGCAGAGTCAGGAAATACCTCGACAAGCTGGGCTCCGGTTATGGCGTCGTCTGGAAGGGCGAATACCTCTTTCGTAAACCGGGACTCGGCATCAAGTCCCAGCACGACGAAGCGCGGATTTGAGAGCTGGGTGTACGGAACCCGGTAATTTTCGCCATAGTAACGAAAGGTCTCGTACCGGTCGAAGTCGATGTAGCCAAATTTGCCCTGTCCCACCGTCTTCAAAGCCCTCGAACGATCGGCCCCATTGTCGTAGTCGTCGACAAGGGTGGCGTTCTCGCCCACGAGCTTGAGGGAGTCGAGCGCGTTGGCGGTGATCGTTTGATAGTACGTATAATCGTTTCCGTATTTTCTTGCGACGACGTCGAGCACGCGGTCGTCGTCGGTGACGATCCGGTTGTCCAGTACGGCTACGAGCTTGCCCGGAATATTGATCGCGTTTCCGCACGAAGCCACGCCGGCCTTGATCGAGAGCGGCGCAAAGAAGTTACGCGTGAACGTCAGATTCTCGCGTTTGCCGTCGGTAACCGGTTCCTTCGTCGTGAAGTACAGCGCGTTGCCGATGAACTGCAAGGTCACCTCGTTCTCGCCGGCAGCACGGCAGCCGTCCAAGGCGATTTTTTTGAGAAGCGTTCCGCTTGCATCGCTTATCTGATGGATTTCGTTGTCCGCTTTGGCCAACACCTCGCCCGAGTCCAGCTGCACCAGCTGAACCGCATTGCCGCCGTACCAGTACCAGTGACCGGCGCTGGGTGTTCCAGTCCAGCTCACCTGATTGGTGACCTCGATGGAGTCCGCATTGCCGCGCAGGTTGAGCTGATAGACGAAATATCTCGTCTCGTAGCGAACCGTGGGTGGACGCCCCGGCATGGGCATGCTGGCGCGTGTGATGCCGACGATGCCATCGTCGCTCACATCGAGCCGGCGAGTCACGCGAGTGGCAAGCCAGAGTGATCCGTCGCGGCGGTCCACCAGGCTGGACATGTAGCTGCCCTTGAGCACCTGCTCACCCAGTACCGCTGGCAGTTCGGCGTCGGCCTGGTTTGTGGGCACCAGGCGAAGCCGCGTGCGTGCGTGCTTGCCGTCCCACCAGCTGCCGGTAACGATCTGAAGTCCGCGTTTAATGCCATTGCTTTCCAGGACCACGTAAGCGCCGATATTTCGCGCAAGCTCCAGAATATTCATCGCCTTGAGCGTGTCCGTGGCTTTGCCGACGTTCTTGACGTCAAACGTGCCCAGCGCCATGTCCGAGAACGTGTTGATCTTCTGGATTTCAGGGTTGGTGAACACGCGCTTGAGCCAGCCCTCGTCGCCCTCGAGCAAGGCGCCTTCGGTGAACACGTTGTCGGTGTCGCCCGCGATTGCCTTGTTCAAGTCGAAGCCGATAAGCTTTCCGCCGCTGACAGATTTGCCGTTGGTGTACGAACTCGCGGCAAACATGACGTCGCCCGTGCCGTCGCCCTTTTCGTGCAACTCGACAAACTTGTCCTGGCCGCCGAAGTTGGTCCACACGTTCGCCTGCGCCAGCGTGAACTGGGCCACGGTGACTGCGCGTGGACTGCCGCTGCCGCCGGTTGAATTGACGATTTCAAACAGCATGGCCTGCGGAAAGCGGCGGTTGCCTTCGTTGTTCACGTTGCTTACCGTCCAGCCCAGGCCCAGCACGAACTTGCGACCCTGGTAGGTCATCGGAATCGAACGTTCGATCCAGCCGTCGAAGAAAAGGCGCTTCAGATATTTGATTTCGTTTTCAGGGTGGCTGATGTCGAATAGATCGAACGGATCGCGCTGATTCTGCGGAACCCAGAAGACGTGCAAGAGGTCGCCGTCGTAACGGACATCTTGAAGCGCGGCGCTTTGCCCGGTGGTGTCGCCCACGGTGATCGCGAAGTCAGGCATGATTTTGCGCAGCTTGCCCTCGGCGGTGCGTACAAAGCGTCCCTTGATGCCCATCAGCGAATCCGCGGCGGCTTTCTGCTCCAGGCGTTCGCGTTCTTCGCCGGTGGTGCGGCCGAGTTGATGGTCGATCCACATCTTGCGGTACTGTGCCTCGTCTTCCGTGATGACCTCATTCTGCTCGGTAGGAAGCTTGAAGGTTTCGACCGCGATGCGTTCAGGGCTTTGCCAGTTGCCTGGCTCGTTGCGATAGTTGCTGGTTACGATGAGCACGTTGTTCTTGATCTGGGTTTGCGCGCGCTTGGCGATCTGACCCCGGGCCGAAACGACCATGAGCGGCTTGATGGCGCCTTTGAGATCAGAGATGTCGATGACTTCAACCAGGCTTTGGCGGTCCCACCAGCCCCAGCCGCTTTCAGACAGCACGGCCACGAGGAAGTACTTGTACTGGCCTGCCTCATTGACCTCGACGATATTCATGTTTTCGCGCGAGCTGGCCGGGAGCGCGAGCTCCTGCTTTTGCAGCACGCTCAGCTGGCCCGTGGCGAGCTTGATGGAATACACGAAACCCTTGGGTTTCTGGCTCGCGGGCGCGCCCCAATATGGGCGAAGCGCCGAGGCCACGTACAGCACGTCGCCAACCATGCGTGAGTCGGCGATTTCGCCATCCACGCCCAGCGCCTGCACGATCTTGGGTGCCGCCGGATTTTTTACGTCGTAGATAAGCAGTCGGCTCTGTTCGGTGGTGTAGTCGTAGTTGCCCGAAGCGTCGTACCATACGCGTTCAAGCACGATGAGCCGGTCGTTGGATTCATCAAAATACATGTCGCTGGGGTAGTTGCCCGTGGCCGGAACGCGGCCGACGAGTTTTGGCTTGTCGGTGCCTTCGGTGAAATTCACGATCTGCAACCCGCGGTAGCTATTGAGCAGGTACAGGAGTTTCGAACCGCTCTTGCCCACCTTGAAGACGTCCGACTCCTGCTGCGCGCGTTTGGGCGCCGCCTCGGCACCGCCTGAAGTGTCGCCCGGCACGCCGGCACGCGGGGCCGAAACGGGCCCGCCTTTGCGATAGGCCGTGTAACCCGGGTTCAGAAACCGGGTCTGGCCATGAAAGCGTTTGAGCTGCGCTTCAATCGGGAAGTCGCGCTCAGCGGGCTGGGGAGTGAGGCTGGAACTCAGATTTAAAGCGAATGCATTGGGCAGGAGTAAGCAAACACCTAGTAGCGTAGCGACTGGATTTTTCAACATTTAAAGACGACCTCCGAGGGTTGTGCCGCTGAAAAAGTGCTCCAGTGGCTTCTGTTGGTGGCCTTAGTAGTGTCTCAATTCGGCTTTTGCCAGTCCCATCTGGCGGAAACTCACGGAACACCTCGTTCACAGAACGACCTGTTCTGTGAGCTTGACGGGGGTCCCAGCCTGGCGTATTAAGCCGCCAGGAGTAAAGGCCAGTATTATGTTAATTGCCGGGGAAACCGATTATCGTCGGATCTTGAAGCGCGAGCTTGAAAGTCGTTGCCAGCAGAATGCGCGCTATTCCCTGCGCGCTTTTGCCCGCGACCTGGCGCTGCCGGCCTCGCGGTTGAGCGAAGTACTGAACGGCAAGCAGGGCCTTTCGCGTGAACGTGCCAGTGGCATAGCAACCACGCTGGGCTTCAGCGCCAGCGAATCTGACGTATTCTGCGACCTGGTCGAAAGCCAGCACGCGCGCGGTCGCGTGAATCGCGAACTGGCTAAAGTGCGGCTCGAAAAAAACCGAATCAACTCATCGTTTCACGACCTGCAGCTCGACGCCTTTCAGGCCGTCTCGGACTGGTATCACTTCGCGCTCATCCAGCTCATCTCGCTGCCCGAGTTCAAGAACGACCCGGCCTGGATCAGCAAGGCCCTGGGAATTTCGGCGGTCGAAGCCCGCGACGCCATGGAGCGGCTCGAGCGCCTGAAGCTCATCGAGGTAAAGCGCGGCAAGGTTACCCGCCTTCAGGAATTCGTCGCCGTCAACGAGCAGACGCCTTCCAGCGCGATTCGCAAATTTCACAGGCAGGTGCTGGAGCGGGCCATGCTGGCGCTGGACAATCAGCCCCTCGAAGAGCGCAGCTTTTCGGCCATCTTCGTGCCTATCGACAAGCAGCGCATGGTCGAGGCCAAGCGCTGGATCAAGAATTTTCGCAGGCGCTTTTGCCGCAAGCTCGACGCGGGCGACGCCAACAACTCTGTTTACTGCCTTTCAGTCCAATTTTTCAATATCAAGGAAGCTCAAAAATGAAGTTCATCACGTTTTTATTTCTCATCACGAACCTGGCCTTTGCGGGCGGTGGCAGCGAAGTCGGAGATGGACACGGACATGGAAGCCGGGCGTCTTCGCCAGTGCCAGTGCCAGTGCCAGTGCCACCAGGGTACCCGGACGGTGGCGGATCAAGGCAGTTGCCGCTGTTCAGCGTGATATCGGTGCGGTACTCGGCAGCAGAACTGAAAGCCGGCGAAACGCTGACCGTAACCATCGTGGCCAACGGGGCCTACTATGCGCCGAGCCCCACGAAGTGCGGCGCCGTGCTGAAGTCGCCTGACCTGACCGGGATCGCGATTCCGTTCGAGAGCTGCAAGGTCTCCAGAAATGAAGACTTGCAGTACCAGCTGGTGCTCGTGCATCAGTTTCCGGCCCGCACTCCGAGCCGCGAATACTTCATCGGTGATGTGAAAGTGAATCGGGCTGCCGTTCCGCTGATTGCCGCCAAGCGCATTCATGTGCACGGTTCGCAGACGCTGGGCGATCTGGATCTGGTGAGCTCGATTCTGACCACCGATTCCGGCACTCAGGTTGTGAAATACGGACGGGATTTTTTCTTCGATGCCACCTTCCGGACCGACGGCGTGATCGCGCGAATCGCCCTGACCTATGTGGTCGATCAGGGCACGGGACTCGAAGACAAGACGATGGTGCTGGACATGGATACCGGATTTACTCAGCAGCAAGACAGTCTTGGGCTCACGCTGGTGCGCGTGGCTTTGATGACCGAAATGGCCAATGTTCGGCACGTCGAACTGCGTCGCATTTCTGTGCTGAATAGCTCATTTCAGGCCGCTTCGTTTACCCTGCCCGAGGCATTCGTGGTAGACTTCGAGTAGATGGCACTCCTGAAAGAAACGGCATATCTGAGAATTTTCGGGGCTTTCAAAATTCCGATGATTTTCTTTGTTAAACCCTCTGTGATCGAGCTGACTGATCGGCGCGCCGTGGTGAAGGTTCCGCTGACTTTTCGCACGAAGAACCACTGGGGCTCGATGTACTTCGGCGTGCTTTGCACCGGGGCGGACTGCGCCGGCGGCATTATGGCGATGAAGCTTATCGACGCGCAGAAAGAAAATAAAATCTCGCTCGTGTTCAAGGATTTCAAAGCTGAGTTCCTCAAGCGTCCCATGAGCGACGTGCATTTCATCTGCGACGAGGGCGACGCCATTCAGGAGCTGGTCAAAAAAACCGTGGCTTCGGGCGAGCGCGAAAACCTTCCCGTGCACATCACGGCGATTTGCCCCAAGTCTTCCGAAGACCCGGTGGCTCGTTTCACGCTGACGTTGTCATTGAAGAGCAAAGCCAAGGCGTCTTAATGGTTTTTGGTCTGAAAAAATCGGCTTTCGGACTGCGCCATCTTCAGCAGCAGGGGTGCAGGCTTGAAACGCGGACCAAAGGCCAAAGTCAGATCTGACAGCCTCGTGGCGATTCGCGCGGCACCCATGGTGTCGACATAATGAAACGGGCCGCCCTGGAACGGCGGAAATCCCAGGCCAAGCACGGCACCGACGTCGCCATCGAGCGGTGAACGGATAACCTCTTCCTGCAAGCAGTAGATGGCCTCGTTGATCATCATCAGCGCGATGCGGTCGGCAATCAGCGTGGGTTCGAAGTGCTTGCGCGTGGAGCCGCCAAAAAATTCGTAAACCTTCTCGTTGACCAGCTTCTTGCCCGCTTTCTTTTTGCCCTTCGGGTAGACATAAAAGCCGCGGTGATTTTTTTTTCCGGCATAGCCCGCCTGGTGCATGCGGCTCAGAGCTTCCGAGGCTTCGCCCGAACGGGCTTCAAAGGCCTTGCCCAGGTCTTTGGCCACATGGGCGCCCACGTCGATTCCAACCTCATCCAGCAGCGCAATCGGGCCCACCGGAAAGCCGAAGCGCTTCATGGCTTTGTCGACGGCCTCGATCGAGGCGCCCTCTTCGAGCAAAAGCATGCTTTCGTTCAGCAGCGGCGCCAGAATGCGGGTGGTGTAAAATCCCGGGCTGTCCTTGACGACGATGACGGTTTTGCCCTGGGCCGCGCCGTACGACTGCGCGGTACTCAGCGCGGTGGCTGAAGTTTGCGCGGTGACCACGATTTCAAGCAATGGCATCCGGGGCACTGGCGAAAAATAGTGCATGCCCAGCACGCGTTCGGGGTGCCGGGCGCGCGCCGCGATTTGCCCAATGGGCAATGCCGACGTGTTCGATGCGAAAACGGCCGTGGGTGAAACCACGGCTTCCACTTCGGCCAGCACTCTTCGCTTGAGCTCCAGATTCTCGAAGACGGCTTCGATGATCAGCTCTGAGCCCGCCAGCTCGCGCATTTCGGTGGTGCAGCTGAGGCGTTCCAGCATGGACGTACCCGAGCGTTTGCCCAGGTAGGCGCTGATATGCGACTTCGCGCGGCTCATCGACTCGGCCGAAACGTCTTTCAGGACCACCTTGTTGAGTGGCAACGAAACCGTGGCGATGCCCTCGCCCATGAGACCGGCGCCCAGTACGCCCAGTGTTTTCACGGACGGCTTGCCCGCGGCGCGTTTGAGCTCGTGGGTGGCGTGAAACAGCCAGATCAGGTGTTTCGCTTCGGGGCTGACGACCAGTCTGCCGAAAAGCTCGGATTCTTTTTCCAGGCCTGCATGCATGCCGCGGCGCAAGCCGGTTTCAACGCATTTCAGAATGGCCATCGGAGCCGGATACAGGCCACTGGTTTTGCGTAGCACCGACTTGCGGGCTTGCCGCAGCAGCAGCGTGCGCACCAGCGGAAACATCAGCGCGCGATCAACAATGGAAAGGCGGCCGCGCAGCAGCCGTGTCTTGTGCTTTGCCTGCTTGAGCGCAAACCTGGCGGCGGTTTCGATAAGTGTTTCTCTTTCGACAACACGGTCGACGAGCCCCAGCTCGAGCGCTTTTTTCGCGCGCACGCGTTTTCCAGCCAAAAGCATGGGCAGCGCCTCGCGCAGGCCGATGAGGCGAAAAAGCCTTTGCGTGCCACCACCACCGGGCAGCAATCCCAGCTGAACTTCGGGAAGCGCGAATACGGTACGCGAGTCGTTGGTCACCACGCGGTAGTCGCAGGCCAGCATGATTTCCAAGCCGGCGCCCAGCGCGGAGCCATGCACGGCCGCGACGACGGGAATGCGCAGCTGGGCCACGCGGTTCAGCAGGGCGTGGCTTCGGCGCGAAAGCCGTTCCGCTTCTTTTGCCGTGGTTACGGCATGCAGCGCATCCAAATCGGCGCCTGCGATGAAGCTGTCTTTTTTTGCGCTGTTTAAAACGCAGGCGCGGATTGAGGAGTCACCCGCGAGCTCGTCCAGAATTTCTTCCAGGCAGTCAATGGACTCGTTCGTAAGGGTATTGACCGATTTCTGCGGGGAATCAAAAGTGATCAGGGCCACATGATCGGCACGTTTGGTCAGTTGAATGGGTTTCACCACCCCACGCTATCACTAAGATTAAAGAACTGGTACATACTCCCTATGGGTATTCGCATTCCTTTCGATAAATTAAGAGAAGAGGTCTTGAACGGCGTCATCGAGTCGTTTGTGCTGCGCGAAGGCACCGATTACGGTGATCGCGAAGTTTCGCTGAACGCCAAAGTAGAGCAGATTCGACGGCAGCTCGAAAAAGGCGACGCGCAGATTCTTTACGATTCGGAATCCGAAAGTATCGCCATTGTGCGGCCCGGCGATGTGCCGGCAGGTGCCGAGTAAGACATGGCGATAAAAGACTATCCGCCATCCGAACGACCGGTTTGGCAGCTGGTGGGCCGTGAGCTGCTGGCTATGGCGGCGGCTGGCGTGCTTTTTCCATTTGGCGTGAGGCGCTCCGAAAAGCGAACCACGCGCAAGGGCGAGCAGCGCACGGTGGTTTTGATTCATGGCTATATGGCCAATCGCTCCGGCATGCTGCTGCTGGGAACATACCTGCGCGCGCGCGGCGGCGCGAACCAGGTGCTGTCGTTCAACTATCGTTCAGCCGCGGGAATTGAAAACGGCGCGCGAGAGCTTAAAGAGTATCTGCGCAAGCACGTGCGCGGCGGGCGAATTGACCTTGTTTGCCATTCCCTGGGCGGGCTGGTTGCGCGAGTTTATCTGCAAGAGCTTGGCGGTGCCCGACGCGTCGATCAATGCGTCACCCTGGGCACGCCACATCGCGGCACTTACAACGCGTACTGGGTTGCCTCGCGCGTGGGCCGCGAGCTGCGGCCAGACTCCGCGCTCCTGCAACGACTTGAAGCATCGCGCGGCAAAGCAGCCGCGGTTCAGTTCACGTCAATCGTCGCGGGCTCGGATAACATCGTTATTCCACGAGTGTTCGCGGCCAACGAAGACACGATTCATCTTTCCGATGTCGGGCACATGGGAATGCTTTTTTCGCCTGCGGCCTTCAGTGCGGTCTTTCAGCGTTTGCAGCGCCAGTGACCTTTTAAGGCTCTTCGACTTCAGATGGCCGGCTGGGCTGTAACGTTCGATCGAGCGCCGGTATTCGGCAACTCAGGAGCGCCGATATCCAACTTCGCGGTGCCTTCTTCGGCAGATTTGGAGTCCCGAGTTGCCGTA
Source organism: Deltaproteobacteria bacterium (assembly GCA_016194725.1). Taxonomy (GTDB): domain Bacteria; phylum Bdellovibrionota; class UBA1018; order UBA1018; family UBA923; genus JACQAX01. Next base: position 917 of record JACQAW010000125.1, on the reverse strand, counting down.
GTGAGCGCCGACAACATTTCTGACATCTCGTTATCTAACATCAGCGCGTGTCGAGGAGCGTCGGGACAATTGCCTGGTGCCAGGCGCAATGCCATACTGGCATTGTTACCTAGCGCGTGTTGGATATCGCGGACCTCTGGCTTCTCGATGCGTACCTCATGAAGCGGCCACTGCGACGCGTAGGATGGATACCCTAGGTAAACACCTTTATAGACGCGAACGTATCGATGGCAACTCAGGAAGTATTTTTCCTGAGGATTGAACCTTGAGCGGTACGCCATGACGGTGGACTGCTCATTTATGTACCCATCAATGCTGACTTTTTTGAGCTGCTCGGGGTCAGTGACGGCGCCAACGAAATCAAGAGTCGTTCCCGCCGGAATTTTGCGGTCGTATTTCGTCGACATGTTGTTGGTCTTCACCAATAAGCAGTCTGGGGCGCTATGCTGGCTTCCTTGCCAATGCTGGAAAAATGGCGAAGCATTTGGAATGAAAATATGGGTCTCGGAGACTTCTTCCTGGCCGGCTACGGTAAATCCAGCCGCCCCCGCGGGGATAGGAAGGGTTTTAGTGATTTTTATAGTCCGTATGGGTCCCTTTTCCAGCTGAGCGGGTTCGGGTGCGCCGGGCGCGCAGGTCACCGAATCGGCATCCGCCGGAAGAGCGAAAAAAAGCGCTGACAGCACAAAAGAGGATGCGCAGAATGCTTTCGTGAACGGATAAATTAATTTGGTTTTCATTTTTTTCTCTCTTTCTTTATTCAATTTTGGTGGAAAAGTGAAAACCATTACAGTTACATTTTATGCACGATAAAACCACAGTGATGTCGGCTCTATAGGCCGAAGCCCCAGCCGTGCGGCCCTGTCACCGTCAAAAAACTGGCGCTGATTCCCCGAGATTTGCTGTAAAAAAATTTC
>JACQAW010000124.1 GCA_016194725.1 Deltaproteobacteria bacterium | reverse complement strand
GTCCTTTTTGAGCAGCCCGATTCCATGCTCGGCCGACACGCTGCCCTGGTGTTTGCGCACGAGAGTGAAAAGATCTTTATCGGCCCGGTGCGCGCGGTCAAGAAAGTCCTCGCGGCTCATCGAGTCCGGCTTCAGCGCATTGACGTGCAGATTGCCGTCGCCGATGTGCCCGAACAGGTAGATGTCGATACCTGGGTACTTCGTGGCAAACATTTCGTGCATGGCCGGAATAAATGATTCCAGCTGGGCGATCGGCAGCGCGATGTCGTTTTTATGCAAAAATGCTTTGCGTGAAAGGCTTTCGCTGATGCCCTCGCGCAGCTGCCACAGCTCGCGGGCTTCGCGCGGCGACTGCGCCAGCGTGCCGTCCGAAACCAGGCCCTTGTCGAAAAGGCTGGCCAGCCAGGTATCCAGCACTTCCTGCGCGGCTCCCGAATCGGGGGAGTCGGGACGCTGAACTTCCAGTAAAACATAGCTGCCTGCGGCGGCCTGGAATGGCGACTTCAGCTTCAAATTCCAAAGCACCACCTCGAGGCATTTGTGGGTCAGGCATTCAAAGGCCATCAGCGTGAAGGGCGCGCGGCGGGCTTCGAGAAAAAGCTGCAGCACGGCTTCGATGTCCGATACTGCGAAAAAGAAAACGTCGAGTTTCTCGGGAACGCGGGCGAGTTTGAGAGTTGCCTCGGTAATGATTCCCAGCGTGCCTTCGCTGCCGATGAAGAGCTGTCTGAGATCGACGCCCGTATTATTTTTTTCGAGTGCGCCATTGAGCTCAAGTACTTCGCCGTTCATCGTGACTACTTGCAGACCCAGCACCCAGTTGCGGGCCATTCCGTAATGAATCACCTTCACGCCGCCGGCATTGGTCGAAATATTTCCGCCCACCTGGCTTGAGCCCTTCGAGGCAAAATCCACCGGCCACGTCAGCCCCAGCGGCTCGCAATGTTTATGCACGGCTTCGGTTACCGCGCCGGCCTGGACACGCACCGTTTGCGCCAGCGCGTCGACGGGATCCATTCTGGTCATGCGAGTCAGGCTCAAATGACTTGGTAAGTCTATCACAGCTTTAGTGCTCTGTCATCGAACACAAGCGGTTACTTTTCGTTCGCTTCGAATACGCCCTGCCATTGCGGCGGCGGCGGCGCCGCCTGATAGCTCGCGCATCTTTTCGCCAATGACGCCGATACCGGGTCGTCGGCAATCCGCTCGAACTTCGCGCGTGCACTTTCGAACTGCCGCGCACGGTAAAGGGCCATTGCTTCGTCATATGCAGCATGCACGTCGGCCGCTGGCACGTCGTAAATGAAAGTAGGGTTCGAAACGCCCAGCACCTGCACCTGATCAACCTGGCGCAGCCGAAGTTTTTCGGGTGTCAGGCGCTGATAAGTTGTTTCGCTGACCAGTAGCGGGGCCTTGTACTGCTTGGTCAGGCCCTCGAGCCGCGCAGCCATGACCACCGCCACGCTGATGACGCCCGCATTGAGGCGCTCGGTTGCGCCAAAGGTGCCCAGCATCACTCCTCCGCTATGCACACCCACGCCTATTTCGACGGGGGCGGCGCGTCCCTGATTCAGCTGCGCCAGGGCCTTTAACATGCCTTGAGCAGCAGCTACCGCGTCGTCAGCCTTGCCGGGGAAGAGCGCAAAAATTCCGTCGCCGCGGTATTCCGTGATGAAGCCATGGAACTGCGCAATGGGTGCGCCCATTGCCGCAAGGTACTCATTCATGAAGGCGAACGCTTCAGCCGGCGAGGATTTTTCCATGCGCTCCGAGAATCGCCGAATATCGGCAAAAAGGATGTGCATCTCGAGGGCCACGGCATCGCCGCGTTTTACCTCGGCCAGCGAGCTGCGGCCCAGAATGTTGAGCAGCTCTATCGGCACGAAGCGCTGGGCCGAGGCATTGGTGCGCCAGATTTGCCGTATCACGAAAGCGAAGCTCACGAGCAGCACAATCGAGGTCAGCGCGAGCGCCAGACGCACCCAGTGTGCCTGTTCCTCATGCGCTGTGCGTCCACGGTTGTACTCGTTTTTAAGCGCGGCGATGCTGGCGCCGGTGGGTATCTCGAGCAGCGCCTGGGTGTCGTGGTTGAGGGCGGGAAAAACAGCGGCAAGCTTTGCGGCGTGCCTTACGGCAATTTGCAGTTCCTCGTTTCCGAGGGCGGCCGCGTCGGTTTTGAGCTGTTTTATCAAAGCGTCAAGAGCCTCCTGATTCGCGCCGGCTGTAAGCATGTAGTTCAGAATTCCGGTTTCCAGGTCCAGCCTATCTCGAAGTATAGAGGGGTTCGTTGACTTCACGTCACTCAAGGCCATGGGAAAAAAACGCGACGAGTTCATGGCTACCGCATGGCGAAACTTAATGTCGTCAAGCAACCCCACCTTGCGGGCGAGCTGGTCATAGAGCGCCCGGAACGCCTCGTCGATTTTGGAATTTGCGGCGCGCAGCTGGCCCAGGCGGCCGGCGTCAAGAGCCTGCACCGCGGCCTGTATGCCTTTGGCGGTATCGGCAACATCATCGTAATTGGGTCGCAGCGCATCGCGTGCCTCGAGAATGTCGCTATCGAGCCTGGCGTTCAGGGTTGTCAGTTCGCGCAAATCGTTGCGGACGAGCAGGTCTTTCTCGGTGTCGATATCGCGAAACACCACGACGCTATAGGTTAGAACAGTCACGACCAACGCGGCCGCGGACATGAATACGAGCTGCGCGCGCAAAGTTCGTCCCGGCGTCATTTGCCATCTCCCGCGAAAGGATCGGCGAGCAGCTTTTGGTCCGGCGCCGCCTCAAGCGAGCCCAGGAATGCCTTGAGCAGCTTGATGTCGTTATCGCTGATGGCCCGCCCCAATTGCACGCGGCCCATGATGCGTATCGCGTCTGAGAGCTCGGCAATGGACCCGTCGTGGAAATAGGGAAACGTGCGCGTGACATTGCGCAGGCTGGGTACCTTGAAGCGCGCGTGAGACGGCTTGCCGCTGGCGTCGCGTTCCACCATGGGCTCGGCAGCGCCGTCGTCGGCCAGCATGACGCCGAACTCGGCCACCATGTTCGCGCCCACGCCCCTTCCCTGGTGACAGGATACGCAGCCAAACGATTTGAATCGCGCGTAGCCGTCTTTTTCGTCCTGACTGATGGCTTCATCATGGCCCAGCAGATACGAGTCAAAGCGCGAGCCCCTGGGTAGCAGCGCGGTCATGTACTGGGTCAGCGCGTTTTCGACGCTGGCCCGCGTAACGCCGCTGTCGTAAAGAAACGAAAACGCGTGGGCGTAAACCGGGACATTCCTGAGTCTTTCCAGAACTTCCTTCCAGGTGGCCGTTTCGGCGTCGCGCTGCTCTTTGGAGTTCGGCGCGCGCTTTTGACCTGGTAGGGGCGGGTAGTTCATGTGATTTACGAGCGGACGGTTGATGAGCGTTTCGAGTGTGTCGCTGTCGGCGCGCCAGCCTTGCCGAAACCCAAACCAGGCGTTGAAGATGCTGGGACTGTTGGTGCCTATTTCGATTCCCGAGATATTTTTGTCTTTTTTTACTCCGGGCCGTGCGCCCGCGCCTTTTTCGGTCATTTCGTGGCACGATACGCAGCTCATCGAGCCATCTTTCGAAAGGCGCTTGTCGAAGAAAAGCTTGTGTCCCAGGTCTATCTTCGTCTGCTCAAGGCCCGGTACCTCGGGCACCGGGGCCAGGGGCTGCTCGTAGGCGCAGGCGGTTCTGCCAATGAGCAGCGCGGCCGCGAGGGTAAACAGGAGTGATGATGTCGCCGCCGCCTTCGTCTTGCCCACCTCGACGATATTATCCTACAGACTGGTTAAATTAAAGCAGCCCTTTGAACTTCAGCGAAAGAAACAGGTTTGGGTTCGGCACCTTGCCCGTGTCATGAAAGCCTTTGGCCTGTTTTGCGGTGATGCGGGTGCTGTGAACCATGTCCTTTTTGAGGAACTGCGCGGCCAGATCGCCGGCCAGCTCGGAATTTTCAAAACTGACCACCGTTTCGCTATTCAAAACCTTGCTGCGCGAATCCATGTTGTGGGAGCCCACGACGGCGTTTACGGTCGTAAAAGCGGCGCCAGTTCGGATTCGAATAGCGTTTGCCGCAAAGCTTGAGCAGGCGCCGGCCCACGGCATGGCGCATTCCCGCGACCGCGGCGTCGTGAATTCGATCATCGGTCAGGTACCTGAGCGGGCACGCCGCATACTCGGGAAGAAAAGTATCATCGGGGGCCTGAAGCAGGTCCAGGCCCACCTTCATGAAGTCCGCCGACGAAAGCCTGCCGGCCAGAAACTCCTCGTCGGCAATGTCGAGCGCCGTGTGGAAGCGCTTGATGCCGTCGGGCACGGGACGGTCGACGACGATGCGAATGTACATGGCGGTAACGCGGTCAGCGTGCATGGCCCGAAACCGTTCAAACGACTCGGGGTCTTTTTCGGTGTCGTCGCCGACAAGGATAAAGCCACCGCCGCGTTGCTCGGCCAGCTTGTTCAGCCACCTGACTTTGTGATCGGATGTGTTGTCGAAAAGCGAGGGTTTGAGCAGCACTATTGACGCGTGAAATCCGGAGTCGTCGAGAAATCGCTTCACCTTGCCTGCGGTAAACTGCGGGCCGCCGCTTAGCGCGATAAGCTCGTGTTCAGGGTCCATGGCGCCATAGAGAGTAGCCATTCCGGCAAAGGCTGGGGCGCCAAAAAGCCCGCGAATCACGGTAAGCCCCAGGTCGGAAACATCGGTCATCTTGATCGTATCGTCGATATCGGTCACCAGCGTGCTGGCCGAGGCGGACAGGGTAAGAAAAATTAATAGAGCCAGCATTCGAAGGATCATCGTAAAGCCTCGTTGCTTGCAACATAGCAAGCAGCATACCCCGCGAGCTGATTCCCGTTCCGAGGTGGTCGCCGCGATCCAGCGGAAACTCCATTGGAATTACCACCTGTCATCTGCTGGGAAGACTCATTGGGCTTGGGGCCCGCACCTGCCCGGAATACTAACCAGGCTCAACACCTGTTCAGGGGCTGGTCATCAAAAATGGGTAGGGTTCAGTGGTCAGTCGCATTTTTTCCGCTTCCTCAATAGTGTTGAGAACGCTATCGTCAGCGAAACCCAGCCTCAGGTAGCAGACCGCGTTTTCAAGAAGCTATACCCCGCCGGGCCTACGTTCGAGGCGCACGTTCGACACAAATAACTCCGGATGCTATCTTGTTTTTATATGAGGGTATTTCAGCTCAGTGTTTCCGCTGAGGGCCAGCCTCTTTATCTGCGAATCGCTCAAGCCATGCGGCAGTCCATTCTGGACGGACGACTGCTGCCGGGTGAGGCAACGCCTTCGACCCGCGAGCTGGCGCGAAATCTGGATACGCATCGCAACACCGTCATCGCGGCGTTTTCCGAGCTCCTGGCCGAAGGGTGGATAACGGCTGAGCAGCGCAAGAGCTACCGCGTCTCGCGCGAGCTGCCCTCGGACTTTTCCGGGCATTCGGGGCAGGCCAAACGCAGCGCGCCCGCGCCGGTGGCGGCGTTCAAGTGGCAGCTCGTGCGCGAATCGTGGCTTGAGCCGATTCAGCCCGAACAACCCGTTCCCTATGCCTTTCGCTGGGGCTTTGCCGATCCCAGCCTGTTTCCGCTGCGTGAATTCCGGTCGCACATGCTCGATGTTCTTCGCAAGCCGAAGGCCGCGCTTTTCGACTATGGCAGCCCGCGGGGAATACCTTCGCTGCTCGCGGCCATCGAGGAATATCTAAGGCGCCTGCGTGGTATCGAGGGACGCAGCATTTTCATCACCAACGGCACGGGCGAGGCGCTGCTGCTGCTTTCGCAGCTCCTGCTCGCGCCCGGCGATCGAGTGGCGATGGAGGACCCCGGCTATCCGCCCGCGCGCGAGCTGTTTCGGGTCATGGGCGTAAAGATCGACTTCGTACAGGTTGGCGCAGATGGGCTGGACCTGGGTCTCTTTGAAAAGCTGGCGGCGCGCAGGAAAATCAAGCTGCTGTTCCTGACGCCGCTGCATCAGTTTCCCAGCACGGCCACCATGCCCATGCCAAAACGAATGCGCTTGTACGAGATCGCGTCCAGGCATGGTGTCGCGATCTTCGAGGAAGATTACGACCACGAGATTCACTATCTCACGCAGCCGTTGCCGCCGCTTGCGAGCCAGGACCCCGAGGGTCGGGTGCTCTACGCGGGAACTTTCTCGAAAATCCTGTTTCCGTCGGCCCGCGTGGGCTTCGTGGCTGTACCGCGTGAGCTCGAAACGCCGCTGATTCAGCTGCGCAGGCTGTCGACGCATCAGAACGAGGCGGTCATGCAGGATGCGCTGGCGCGCTGGATGGCGTCGGGTGGAGTGGAGCGGCACGTGCGGCGAATGCGCCGCCACTATCACGGGCAGCGAGACGCCTTAATCGCGGCCCTGGGAGCGGCACAAGCGCGAGGTGCGAAAATCGACTGGCGTGACCCGGAGGGGGGCATGGCGCTTTGGCTTGATACCCATCGCGACTCGCGCACCTTCGCACGCGAGGCGCTCGAGCGGGGCGTGCTGGTTGCGCCCGAATGGGTTTATCGCTCCAATGGCAAAGGCACCCACGTGCGGCTGGGATTTTCGACCATGACCAGTGACCAGCTCCAGCTGGGAATCAAGGCGCTGGAGCCGCTGTTCACGCGCAGGTAACCGAAAACTCAGTCGGCGCGGCTCATCTCGTCAGCGCGCGGTCATGTCAGCCGAGCCCGCTTTGGATGTTTTCGAAGGCAGGAGTCGGGTCCTGCTGCGCCGGTGCTTCCAGCGGAGTGGTCAGCACGTTGTCTTTTCTGAGCATTTTTTTCAGCTTGAACAGCATCAGGGCGATCAAGCCCTTGGGCGAATGAGGGTAGATGCACTGATAAAGGACGCGGTTTGTTGGATTCCAATGCGCCTTGTAGTTATGCTCGCCTTGGAGGAAATCAAATGTTCGGCCACCCCGGGTGATCGTCTGCTGAATCAGCTTTTCGACGAACAGCTTGCCCGGGCCGTACTTGCGATATTGGGGGTCGGGCGACATGGTGCTCGAGAAATAGTAAAAAACGCCGTCCGAGTAATAGAAGAGCCCCATGGCCAGGGGCACGTCATTGACCATGAGCCCGGTCAGATGCATCCATTCCGGCTTTTCGCCGTCCTGGGTCCACTTTTTCAAAATCTCGTATTGCTCGTCCGAGATGCGATTCTGTACGCGTTGAAAAGCCACATACCACTCAAACCACTCGGCCCGCTCTTCGGGCGTGTTGAACTCGCGCAGCACCGGTGCGCCGACTTCGCGGGTGAGTTTGCGTTCGGTACGATAAATGTGGGCAATGGCCGATTTCTTACAGTTCAGCGGCTGAGTCAGATCGAGGTAAGGCGAAGTCGTGTAGGCCGTGACGAAGGGACGTTTGTAGAAGGGCAACGACTGTCCAAGGTTCTCGATCTGCTCGGGTGTCGTTTGTTCCGTGAGCAGCTTGCGGTAAACGACCCAGTCGACCTTCGCATCAGCTTTAGTGGCGGTGCGAATGGGGGGGAGTGGCCCCGCTTTGGGCCATTCTTCGAAGTCGACCCAGATGCCGCTTCGCAATAAAGCCAATTTTAATCCATACAAATTTAGTGTGGTAAATGTGGGTGAGAGCAGGTTCAGGGCTGCAATACGGTCATTCCATTTGGATGAAGTAAAGATATTATTGGTCGGATATGTCATCTTGGTTCTCTTTAATCCAAAAGAAGCAATTTTCCCATACATATCTGCTACTAAAATTAACTACAAGATTAAAATAGTCTGAAATAAAAGGCGGATAGAATGCTCCTACAGTTGACTAATTTACTATATAACTATTGGTAATGATTAAGAGTGTGGTTTTGGCCCAAGTGATTGACTTGAAGCGTTAAAGCTTGCTTTGGCGCGGCCAATCATAAATGCTTGTCGCCGGGAAAATAATCATTCGATCTAAATGAGAAAAACAAGTTAAAATAAGTGGTTTCAATCACTTGGATTGGATTTTCCGGCATGAAAAATTCGATGCAACTTACCGGCGGCTTGCTGCAGCCAGGGCAAATGGGGTCTGATTTTCGCAAAAACCGAAAAGCGATCCTGGCGTCCCCAGTTGCAGACCGCAAAAAGAAAACTGCGGCCGTCGAGCTGCAGAAATGCCGGGCCACCCGAATCGCCGCCCGCATTTTGCGGCCCCAGCGAGCCGTCAATTGCAATCTCGGTGCGTGCATAATCAGCACTTAACACGCGAAAATCGGCCTTTCTTAAAATCCCAATTCGGTCTTGCGACTGATTGCCCAAAACAGAATGGCCATATCCCGCGATAGTGACAAGCTGGCCAGTGACCGGAGCAGGATCGGCCGGCGCGAGCGAAATTGGCGCGTAATCCGAAGGCGCCGCGCCTGCGAAAAGGACCAGCGCGATATCGTCGTTATCTTTGGAAACCGGGATACCCGGGTCGACGTGGTCATAGCCACCTTGATAGCTTTCTGGAATTTCGTAGCCAATCACGCGCGCGGCGCGAGGTTTTGCCGTCAGCGCGTTGGTTTCGAAAATGACAAAGGTGTTTTGGGCTCCCTGCATGCAATGCGCGGCCGTAATGACAAGATCGGGCGCGACCAGCGAGCCTGAGCAGAATGAGTCGACCTCGTCACCTGGATTAGACGTTGGCGCAAACCCCAGTGCCACTGTCGAGCGCGCGACCGCATCCGTACTCTGCACCGGTTCGCCTCCGACAATCGCGCCTGAAATCACCTCGCGAGCCAGCCCCGTGGTGGAGAGAGAGATGAGCAGTAGCGAGCAGGTCCTTCCCAGATATTTCACTTCCAAGGACTGTAGTGCTGCCGCACGGCAACTCAAGGCGCAGCGCTTCAGTTTGGCCGACGTATTCATGTTAGAATAAAAAAATGAAACGGGAACTGGCTTGGATTCACAGTCCGGCGCTCGATACGGTGCTGCTGGCGTTCAACTGGCTGCCCGTCGTCGCGTTCTGCGCATGGGTGGCGGCGCGGGACCAGCAGCCAGTGTGCGATCTGGTGGGCTTCGACAGCTGTTCGCCCCTGCTGCTCGTGCTGTTTACCGTCACCAACTTCGTGATTCGCATTCACCGCCATTATACTTATGGATTGGTTTACGCGGACTCCGTCGAATTCGCCAAACGACGGGCAACCTACGTGTGGTTTCCGGTTCTGCTCTTTCTGGCCATGCTGCCCTTCGCGTTTGCCGGCTACTTTCCGCATCCGTGGAGCCATAACCTGTACGTGATGCTGGTGGTGATATCGGTGCCGGGCGGAGTTTGGAACGTCTTTCACATCATCATGCAAAAATACGGCGTGCTGCGCGCTTACGCCGTAAGGTTGGGCTATGGCGATGCCAGGCTCGAGTGCAACATGCTGCTGGCGTGGTCGCTATTCCTGAGCGCAGCACTGATCGCAAAATATGGTGACGTGCTTATTCATGAAGTCGCGGCCTGGAAGCGGATCGACATCAGCTTTCTGGCGCCGCTGCTGCCCCTGACCAGATACCTTTTCGTGCCCACGCTGCTGCCTGCGGCCTATTACTCGTGGCGGTGGCTGGGGCAGGAGCGTTCGAACTTCAGCGCGGCAAGTATTCCCAAACTCATCTATGCGGCGTCAATCGCGCTGTTGCTTTCGACGTTCGCCTACTCGATCGTTATTGGATACATCGCTTTCGGCTTCAGCCATGCGATAGAGTATATCGCGTTCGTGAATATTTATGGCGCGCGCCGGCCAACGCTGGCGGCGTGGATGAAAAATCGCTGGATCATGAATCCGGTCTGGATCGTGGGCGTCGTCGCTTTTTATCTTCTGCTCAAACGCCTGCCTGCACACCGCAGCGAGTCGATCGCGCTGGTCCTGGGTTACACAACCTATAACTCGTACGTTCATTTTCTTTATGACGGGTATATCTGGAAGATGCGCGAAACCTCGGTGCGTGAAACGGTTTTGCGCATGAATCGCTGAAGAAATGCCAATCAGGTCCCGGCGATCTGCCCGGCTCAAATTTACGACCTGAGCCCGCGCTAGAAGCATGATCCCGATTTTTCGGCGCCACCCCAAAGGCCGGGCGAACTTTCGCCGCAGGAATACTACGTCAAGGCGCTCACGGCCAGGCTTGGCACTTACTTCGCATGCACGGTCTGATTGAAGGTCTCGTCTATTCCAACCAGCGTCACGATGACAATAGCGTCTCGCGCGCGTAGCTGTTCGAGCGTCAAGCCGTGAAGCTTGCTGTCTTTCGTGATCTCGTGCACCACGGTCCATGACAGCGCGAAGGCCGACGAGGTATCCCGCTCGAGCTTGAGATCGTAGAGATTGCGGTATTCCTGCCCTTCGCTCGTCTTTTCTTCGTAGCTCAGGGTCACGCTTGCGCGGGCGTCGACAATCTGGTTCATGCGCCGATTGGCAAGCCGAATCATCAGCGACGGTACGCCATCGACCGGCGTGATGACCGCGACATCGCTAAAGGCAACCCGTGCGGTGGGCTTCGAGACGCGGGCAAAGATGAGGCCGGTTGACACCGCAACCGCTAAAAGCCCCACGAGCGCCTCGATGGTAACCAGGATGTTGGCTGCAAGCCCCACCGGAACCAGGCGGCCATATCCAATGGTCGCGAAGGTCTGAACGCTGAAGAAGAAGTCTTGAAGATACCGCGAGCTGAGATCAGTCTGTGAGATTCCTTCCAGTCCCTCGGGGCCGCAGAGAAAATAGGCCAGCGCAAAAACCAGATTTATAGCCAGGTAGGCGACCACGAATATGCCGAGAAACTGCCACCATTTGAGTACGAGCAGGAAATGATAGAAGTCGGTGCCCAGGCGGCGCTCTTCGCCAATGCGTCTGATTTTGAAGCTGCCGTCACGAGCCATCACCCGGCTGTCGCGCGTCGAGGCCGGTGCTAAAGCTGATTTTTCCTGGATCACGCCTACCTATCGACTTGGCGACAGACGAACTTGAGATTCAATAGGTTAAAAAACGTTCAGCTAGCGCGTTTTGGCGTGCTATGTTTCAAGAGATGAATAAAATGCAAAAGACGACTGACGTTCGAGTGGATAGCCTGCGCCCCCTGATTTCTCCCGCGCTGCTCTTCGAAGAGCTTCGTCTGACTGAAACAGTCGCGGCCCAGGTTGCCCAGGCCCGCGAAGCCGTTGCCCGCTCGCTTGCCGGCCAGGATGATCGCCTGGTCGTCGTGGTGGGCCCTTGCTCGATTCATGATCCGGCCGCGGCTTTGGAATACGCGGGAAAACTCAAAAACGCGGCAGAAAATGTGAGCGATTCGCTGTTTATCGTCATGCGCGCTTATTTCGAAAAACCTCGCACGACCGTGGGCTGGAAAGGGCTGATCAACGACCCCCATCTTGACGGAAGTTTCGCGATCAATGAAGGCCTGCGCATCGCGCGCAAGCTGCTTTGTCGGATTACCGAAGCTGGCATGCCGGTGGGCTGCGAGTTTTTGGACCCGATTTCGCCGCAGTACACGGCCGACCTGGTTTCGTGGGGCGCCATCGGGGCCCGTACCACCGAAAGCCAGGTTCATCGCGAGCTGGCCTCGGGGCTTTCGATGCCCGTGGGTTTCAAGAACGGCACGGACGGCAATATTCGCGTGGCGGTGGATGGCGTGGTTTCGGCCCGTCATCCACACCGCTTTCTGGGCGTAACCGAGCAGGGGCTGGCTGCGATTGTTTCAACGCGCGGAAATCCGGACTGCCACATCATTTTGCGTGGCAGCGACAAAGGCCCCAACTACGATTCCGCGACGATCAAGAGCTCCAAAGAGGCCTTGGAAAAATCGGGCGTTGCACAAAGACTGATGGTCGACCTGAGCCACGGCAACAGCGGCAAGAGCCACCTCAAGCAGCCGGTGGCGGCGCGCGCCGTGGCCGAGCAGCTGGCCGCGGGCGAGCGGGGAATTTTTGGCGTGATGATGGAAAGTTTTCTGGTCGAAGGCAAACAGGACCTTGCCGACAAGTCAAAGCTCATCTACGGCAAAAGCGTGACCGACGCGTGCATGAGCTGGGAAACGACCGTTCAGGTATTGGACGAGCTGGCCCAGGCCGTGCGGCAGCGTCGATTGGCCAAGCCCTGATTTCGCGCCCGTTGCTCAGGGGCATGGCTGACCTTGCGGTACTTCAGCGTTTTGCTACACTCGCAGGATGAAACTGAATGCGTTCCTGGGATTGGTCCTTCTTGCCTGGCCGGCTATCGCTCTGCCCGACGAGCCCTGTTCGTCGATGATCAAGGGCAAGTCCGTTGGCATCTGCCAGGTTCCCGTTCCCTTCGTGGCCGACAACCAGGACCCGATCCGCAAACGCACTGTGGCCACGACGAAGGTGACCGCCTGGCGCCTGCCGGTCGTACCGGGACAAACCCCCTTGTGGAGCAAGGAAATCCCGTCGGGCCCCGGCGAGGTTTTTGTTCCCCATCAGCTGTTTGAGGGTTTTGTCGGCTTCTTCAAGCCGGTCACCAGCGCGTTCCCCAGCAAAAGATTTTATGACGTTTCGAATGGTGCCTTCGTGCTGGCTACCACGGTCAAACCGGCGGCAAAGATATCCTATCCGGAAAAAAAGCTCGACCTCCTGATTCCGCGATTGGTGGGAATTGAAGTCTGGGCTTCGTTCATTCAACCCATTGAAAGGACCGGCATAGATGAGCGCAACCCTGACATACTGGTTGACCGCATCACCTATGCGTCGCCGAAGGGGCCGATTGCCGTCCTGGGCCTGCGTTGCAAGAGCAAACACGACGTCACGGACCTCGCCTTCGACCCTTTGCGCCCCGGGCTTTCGCTGGTGGCGGAAGGCGGCCTTCCCGAGAAACTGATCAAAGGCAGGCCTCCCGCCTTCACAATCGTGGTCACATTCTTTTCCAAGATGCTGTATGAGAAGACGGTGGTGAAGGGTGTGCTGCGCATTCCAGTCGACAATGACGCCGTTGATGTCGATCATGCGCAGCTGCCGGCGGATTGCCGTCTGGTGCGGCTGGACGCCGCCTCCAACGGCGAAGACGTGGTCTACAACGACGCCGCCGATCGGGAGCTGCTCGTCCAGGCCGCCACCTTGAAGAAGCTGCACATCGTTCCCGGACTCAACGACACCATGCTCTCGAAACTCGAGCGGTTCACCGCACTGGAATCGCTGTCGCTGAGCGGTTTCAAGGACATGAAAGCCTTGCCCGAAGCGATTGGAAAGCTGACCGAGCTTCGGGAGCTGATCGTGGATAACGGAAACGGCTGCAGCATGACCGCCGAGCTGCCCGAGTCGATCGGCAATCTCATAAAGCTCAAAAAATTGGTTTTGAACGGAGCCCTGGCTCAGACCCCGAAGATTCCCAAGGGCCTCTCGGGGCTCAAAGGGCTCGAGGAGCTGAACATCGGGCGCAATGGATTCGACGAGGTGCCCGATTTCGTGCGCGAGCTGACCGGCCTTCGAGAGCTTGACCTCTCTTTCAATAGGATGACGGATCTGCCGCAATATCTGCAAAAATTTCCGGGCCTCAAGAAGATCGGTTTGAGCGAAAACCGGGGCATCACCGATTCGGCCGCCAAACAGGCCGAGCTGAAGAAAAAGTTCCCGGCGGTCGAGTTCGATTTTACGAACGAGTACGACTGAACAGCGCGGCCGCGAAGTGCGCAATCAGCGTGGGAAGAAGTCAGGCGCGCTTGGGCCGGGCAGGCCGGCCTGCGCACCGGTGGCATCGACATCCGGGCATTTCGAGGGTTGCTCGGCCAACGCGGCTGCCATTCGCTTGTCTTTTTCGGCGGGGCCCCAGCTGGGTGGCGCACAGTGCGTGTAATCGCCGTTGTCAAAACCCCTGAGTGTGCGCTGGCTCTTGAACGCCAGCTCACGGCAGGCCCTGGCGCGGTTCTGGTAATCGGCCAGGTGCGCGTCCTTCTCTTTGATCGCGTCCTTTTCCTTTGCCGCGTCGCCAGTGGATATGGGCGGATTGCAGCTGGTGGCGAGATACGGAAAATCATTGCCATAGTCCCGGGCCGGACTTTCGCCCTTGTGGTTGAAACGCCGCACGCCGGCGCAGGTTTCGGCATTGGGATCCATTACGCGGCATTCCTTCGCGGTTTTTTTCTGGGCGTCGGTTTTTTGGTTGTAGGTAAAGTAACCCTCGACGTCCGTGCAGCAGATCATCGAGATGTTGTCAGGCTTGTATTGCTCCAAGCCCGCTGTAAAGTCGGGGTCCATGGCCATCTTGTCGGCCAAGGCTCTGATGCCCGGCAGTCCGTCAGCCATGCTGTAGCTCGTCGTCTTTTTGCCGCGCGTGGCATACGACCAGTTCTTGCAGTCCATGCTCGTGTCACCCGACTGCTGGGCCACTATTTTGGCCGTGCAGCAGAAGGTTGAAATCATCTCGAAATCGGCGGTGCCTTCGAACTCGACGGCCTTGAGTATCGAACTTCGAGGAGCTCCGGGTTTTTTGTTCTTGATGTCATCCATTGCCTTCTGGCAGGCCGCGCGGCATTTGGTCTTGTCTTCGCCGCATGTTTTGTTGTCGATCATGATGTAAGCATATCCCGCTCCGGCCACGCTGGCATTCGACGTGGGGTAGCGGCAGCTCGTGGCATTCATCTGCTTGGCCTGGTCCTCGAACTCCTCCACCATCGCGGCGGCGATTTCCTTGCGAATGCCCGCGCAGTCGGCCTTGTCCATCACACCTTCGGGCAACGACCGCGAAAAATAGGAATCCGGCGACGGCATGAAGTCGGGTTTCACCATGTTGCAGCCCAAAGCGGCCGACATCCAGAGGTGCCGGTACTTGTCGAACTTGATTTTGTTTTCGGGCTTGCTCAGGTCGCCCTTGATGTCCTCTTTGACGCGGTTGATGTTCAGCTCGGAAACCACATGGTTGAGCTGTCCTGCTGGTGAAGTCGTGGCGCCGTTCTTGACGTTGCAGCCGCCCGCGAGCATGGGATCGGGAGTCACGTCGCGCGATTTCTGGAGTGGGATGACGCTGTAGGGAGAGTTGCGGTCTTTGGCCTGGGCCTCGAGAAACGCTTTGTACTGGGCGCATTCCGTGGGCGAAATGGTTCGCCACCTCGACCATCTTGGGCTTGAACTCATGGCCGGTCTTGGGCGGGTCGGACTTCACGTACTGGATTATCTCGATTTCGTTTTCGGTCGGGTTGAATGCGACCAGTGCCTTGCCGGTTTTGCCGTACAGGACCACGCGTGGCGCGGCGGTGGTGCCCGTCTGCATGCTTTTGGAGTCGTAAACCATCACGTAGCTCTTGCGGAATTCTTCGGGAAAGCAGGCCACGATGTCGGTCACCGACAGGTCGGCAGTGCCCTTGGGCAGCTTGGCCCCGATCTTCAGAATGTTTTCCTCAGTAATATCGGCTTCGGATTTGATGGGGTCGTCAGCCGCCGAGACCGGGCATTTTGGTGGTCGTGCCTGGGCACTACCGCAGCAAAGCACGAGCAACAGCGCGAAAATAAAACCCTTCATAATGACGTCCCCCAACTTGATATTGTACCGCCGCCTGGGCTGGAATGGGAGGCCGTGCCTGAAATCAAGCAGAGCTGTCCAGTGTCTTGCAATATCAATGGATTATGTTAATAGAGGCGCATGAAAATGATTCTTTCGGCTGTGGTTGTCACAATACTGGCCTCTGGTCTCTCGGCGCAGGCCGATTACGTGCGCTCGAAACGCGATCGAAAACTTTTTATCCATGCCGATTATATCCATCGCCCCACGGCCGCCAACAGACTGAATTTTGAAAAAAACTGCGCGCAGACCGAGCACGAAGTACAGCTGAACTTCGACCGCATCACCACGGCCACGGGCGTGCGTCCCTCGGAGCTTTGGGTGAAGACCTGGACTGAGGCGTATTATTCGCACAGCGGCGGTCGCCACCCGCGCACGCATTTCATGGGTTACTATTGCGTCATGGAGCTGGAGTCGCGCGCCGAGCATCTGGGTTTCGTGACCACGGGCTCAGGCCGCTTTTATTCCGATACGGGCTGCGCGGCCGACAAGGCGCTCAATGCCTCGCGTGCGAGCATGACCTTTCAGCGCATGATGCATTCGTACGAAAAGCTGGGTTTTGGAAAAGAGTACTGCTTCGTGGAACGCATCGAAGTGCTGCCTGTTTACGAAGGCCGCAGCGGCGACTGAGTCTGGTGGCATCGGGACCGGGAATCGGGGTTTTTAATCGATGCAAAACGAGCGCAGGGCAGTTTTTGCCGTTCAGCAAATCGATAGCGCAGCAGCGTATAAGCGCTCACAGCTACTCGGGGTTTTTCGCCGGTTGACGCGTGTCGTGAACAGAGCCATCCTAGAAGATGATGATTCAATATCGCGGTACGGCCTTTCGCCTGCTCGTCACGGTGACCTTGCTGCTCCTGGTTGGAGTGCGCGTGGTGACGTATGCGCAGCGCCACAGCTCGCCGATAGCCGCGCTTCAGACCATTCATGCCACCGCTGTTCATGCCACCGTTGCTCGCAAAGCACTTCAGGACGAGTCGAGTCTTTTGCGAAATGTCGTGGTTTCCCAGCCGGGACTGCTTCCCTACGTTCGCACCGCTTCGATAGCCTATTGTTTTCCATCCATGCATTTTGACTCAGCTCCACCGCGCGCACTCATCCGTCCACCGGCAGCCTGATTTTCAGGCCGGCAGCGATGTTTTTTTCCAGATATTTTCATTCTTTTCAGGAGTTGATCTTTTATGGATACACCACACGTGGTTTCCGGGGGTGCCTCGGCGGTAGGGCTTGTCATGCGGCGGCCCATTTCGGTCTGCGTGCTGGTTTTCGCCATGGTGTTGGCCAGCAGCTTTGGTCTGACAAAGATGCCCCGGGATATCCTGCCCAGCCTGGGCATTCCCATCATTTACGTGGCGCAGCCTTACGGCGGGCTGGACCCCAGCCAGATGGAGAGTTACATCACGTATTTTTACGAATACCATTTTCTCTACATTGCCGGCATCGAGCACGTCGAATCGAAAAATATCCAGTCCACCGCGCTCATCAAGCTGCAGTTCCATCCGGGCACGGATATGGCGGAGGCAATGGCCGAAACCGTAAGCGAGGTGAATCGTTCCAGGGCCTTCATGCCGGCGGGTACGAACCCGCCATTCGTCATTCGCTTTGACGCCGGCAGCGAGCCCGTGGGCAAGCTGGTTTTTTCAAGCGACACCCGACGGCTGGGCGAACTGCAGAACTACGCGTTGAATTACGTGCGTCCGCTTTTTTCGAGCTTGAAAGGCGTGTCGGCGCCGCCGCCGTTCGGCGCCAGCGCCAGAACCATCGTTATCGAGGTCGACCCCGCGAAGCTCAAGCAGCGCGATCTGTCCCCCGATCAGGTGACTCATTCCATCGTGCAGGCGAACACCATCGTTCCTTCCGGGAATATCCATTCCGGTACCCTGTATCCACTGGTGCCGCTGAACTCCATCGTGCTTGACCCTCAAGAATTGCTGAATGTTCCGTTGCGCCTGGGCGTGAACCCCACGACCTTGCTGCGCGACGTGGCCACAGTGCAGGATGGAAACGATATTCAGACGGGTTACGCCCTGGTGAACGGCAAGCGCACCGTTTACATTCCCATCACCAAACGCGCCGACGCCTCGACGCTTGCAGTGGTGGATACGGTCAAAGCCAACATTCCCCGTTTTCAATCGGTTATTCCCAGTGACATCAAAGTCAGCTATGAGTTCGACCAGTCCGGCTACGTCAAAAGGGCCATCGGCTCGCTGTTTTGGGAAGCCTTACTGGGAGCTATTCTTACCGGCCTCATGGTTTTTCTGTTCCTGCGCGATTGGCGCAGCGTGCTTATCGTGGCGTTGAATATTCCGCTGGCCCTGCTGTTTTCGATCCTGTTTCTTTGGATCAGCGGGCAAACCGTAAACATCATGACCCTGGGCGGGCTGGCGCTGGCCGTGGGTATTCTTGTGGACGAGACCACCGTTACCATAGAGAACATCCATTCCCATTTTACCCGCAACGTCTCGGTGGCTCGGGCCACGCTGGATGCCACCAACGAAATATTGAAACCGGCGCTGCTGACGTTGCTTTGCGTACTGTCGGTTTTCATTCCCTCTTTTTTCATGGAGGGCGTCACGCGCGCGCTTTTCGTTCCATTGACGTTGGGGGTCGGCTTTTCGATGATCGGGTCATTTATCCTGTCGCGCACGCTGGTGCCTATTCTTTCGGCGTGGTTTCTCAAGAAACATTTCCATCATGCTGAAGCAGGGCCGGGGTTTTTCACCTATGTTCAAAAGGCCTATGGGAAAGTGCTTGCGCGGCTTCTGTTGTTTCGAAGAGCTTTTGTGCTGGCGTATCTGGCAATGACGCTGGCATTGATCATGTTTTTGTACCCGCGAATCGGCACTGAAATTTTTCCTCAGGTGGATGTCGGCCAGTTTCAGCTCCGGCTGAAGGCGCCGACGGGTACCTCGATCGAGAATACGGAGCAGATAACCCTGAAATACCTCGAGATCATCAAGGACATGGTTGGCCCGGAGAATCTCGAGGCCTCAGTGGCATTTGTAGGCACCCAGCCGCCGAACTATGCGATCAGCACGATATTCCTGTTTACTGCAGGGCCACAGGAGGGGGTGCTCGAGGTGGCTCTGCGTCCCGAGGCGAAGATCAAGGGTGAGGAATTCAAGGAAGAGCTGCGCCGCCGCGGCAAAGCGGCGCTGCCGGACGTCGAGGTTTCTTTTGAACCCAGCAATCTTGTCGACCGCACGATGAGCCAGGGCACCACTACTCCGATTGAAATCGGAGTCAGCGGCTCGAACATTGCCAATGACCGTGAGTTTTCGAAGGTGGTTTACGAGGCGCTTCAGCCCTTGCCGTTCCTCAGGGATTTGCAGTACAAGCAGCAGCTCGATTACCCGGCCTTCGCCATCGAAGCGGATCGTCTCGCCCTGGGGCACAAGGGGCTTACGATGTACCAACTGGGCCAGGCACTGGTTCCAGCCACCTCGTCGAGCCGCTATCTGGTTCAGAACTATTGGCGTGACGCCAAAAACGGGATCAACTACCAGGTTCAGGTGCAGGTGCCGCAGCGGCACATCAACTCGCTCGTGGATCTTGAAAAGTTGCCGATTCAGGGGCTGAGCGGCGATGCCAATCCGCTCAAATTCTATGCGCACGTCGCGCCGAGTACGAAGATTGGCGAGTATGACCGCTATAATATGCAGCGCACGGTTTCCGTGACGGCGAATCTGCACGGCATCGACCTGGGGCATGCCGCAACGATCATCAATGAAAGGCTGGCGGCGATCGCGGACCGGAAACCCCGGGGCACGGAGGTTCGCGTGATAGGCCAGATTCCGGCGCTGAAGCAGATGCTGAGCAGCCTGGGCGGTGGCCTGGTGCTGGCCATCGGCGTTGTATTTCTGCTGCTGGCTGCAAACTTCGAATCGGTGTGGCTTGCTCTTGCGGTGCTGTCCACGATGCCCGCGGTGATTGCAGGTTCGCTCATGTTGCTTATCGTTACCGGTACCACGCTGAACATTGAATCGTTCATGGGCACCATTCTGGGCGTGGGGGTCGCGGTGGCGAACGCCATTTTGCTGGTCACCTTTGCCGAGCACGCAAGAAAGAAATTCAAAGATTCGGCTCAGGGCGCGGTTGAAGGCGCACTGACCAGGCTTCGGCCCATTCTCATGACCGGTGGCGCGATGCTGGCGGGCATGATGCCCATGGCGCTGGCGCTGGGCGAGGGTGGCGAGCAAACTGCGCCGCTGGGGCGCGCCGTAATCGGGGGGCTGCTGGGCTCAACCGCGGCCACGCTTTTTCTGCTGCCGCTGGCGTTTGCCTGGATTCAGAACAAGCGCACGACGCAGGGACCCTCGCTGGATCCCGATGACTCGCAAAGCATAAACGCAGACTAACGATCGACCTCCACGGTGCGCAGGTGCACACCGCCCAGCGGGCCTGTAATATAGCCTTTCACTCGCGGCTGCTGCAGGTGGGCCCCAGCTAAAATACGGGGCCGGAGCTTGCGCCGCTGAGGGTGCAGCCTTTTTTGGGCGCCGGCACGCTCGCGCGGTCAGGCTGGGCGCAGCCCATAAGCCGATGAATTTCGGGGTCACTCCTGAGCAGCACTTCGATTCGATAACGTCCCGTGGGGTGCACGCCCTCATCCTGCGAGCCGCAAATCCCGGACCAGGCGGTTTGCAGCGACTCGAGGCGTTGGTTGGGCGCAAGCGTGGCCAGGTACTGCCGCACGCTTTGTGCTCCCCAGAAGTCGGCGGTGATTTCGCGCGAGTGCCTGAACACCTTGTAGAGCTTCGTGAATTTCCCGTACTCCGGCGGCAGGCTTGCGATAAGGGATTCGTACCAGTCCTTTCCGAACTGGAGCAGCTCGCCGTGCTGACGTGCCAGGCAGCCCATGAAACGCGTGTAGATCTGAGGAAACTTGCCGGCATCGATGTGGTGGCCCAGCTCGTGCGACATGACCTGAATGATGTTTCTGAAGTTTTCGGAAGTATCGGCGCCGGCACCCACGGCGCGCACCAGCCAGCCTGGGCAAAGAACAATGTAGGGCGTGTCTTTTTCAAGCGACGCGAAGGCATTGTTTGAAAGGCCGTCGAAACCGCACGTCATATGGTAGGAAAGCAGGTTCAGGTTGAGCAAGTTGCCGCTGCCACCGTATTTTTTCAGCAATCCGAACTGGGTGTAGACCTGGGTGCGGTCGACGATATCGGTCATCTGGGCACGCTCGGCATCGGTAATATTTCCGAAAACATTTTGTTCCACCAGGGAATCTTTAAGATACCCCTTGACCCGTTCGACGTTGTCCAGCACGGCATTCAATTCCAGCGGGGTAAGCCGGTCCGCGGCGATCTTCGCGATCTGGTCATTGTAATAGAGCATCTCTCTGCCAAAAAAGGGAATCTTGAACTTGCCTTCTTTGCCGCCAAAATGCAGGGTGGTTTCGGCGAGCGCCTCATTTTTTACGTCCGCAAGCAGCAGCTGAACACGGGCTTCGCGTTCGGCGTGCGTTCTGCCGGGGGCTTCGCAGATCGCGTCGTAGGGATTGGCGCAGAAGTCCGCGGCCTGCGCTGTCGAAACAAGAGTGAGCGCCGTGATTGCCAAAATAGAAATGTTCATCACCACCGCAAAAGCAAGTTCGGGGCCAGGCGGTAGCGCAAAACGGCGCCTCGCGTCGCCGCCCGCGAACCGTTGAAATGATGCGGAAATCGCGCTCTCAGTGTTCCGTACGGAACACTGCGCGTGCGCTTGGCCGACGCTGCGGGGAACACTGCTGTACCCTGAACACCCGTGAAAATAATTCAGTCCCTTGACGACCGGGCACCTGCCCTATTCGCGAGCTGCGCTGACTAACATCGCGCGGCAATGAATCAGGCCGATTCCCGCCAGCATCAAGGCCCCGCCCCAGAGCTGGTGCATGGCCAGCACCTGCCCGCACCAGATGCGATCCAGCAATCCACCCAGCAACGGCGTCAGCAGACTGAGTGGGGCGACCTTTAAGGCAGGCGCGATTTGATAGGCCCGCGCCACCGAGTATTGGTAAACCGCCGCGCCACCACCCAAAACGAGAATCGCGAGCCAGAGCTCGGAGCGCGGCGGTTCGAAATGGCCCGGCAGTCGCAGTATGCAGGCCAGCAGCGCGAAGCCTGAAAAATAGAAAGCTACCGAGTGAGGCGAGGTTCGCGGGTCGGTTTTCTTCAGCACCGCGTACGAAACGCCGGCGCAAATCGCGCCGCCAAAAGCGATGAGCAGCAGCCGCAGCTGTGGCAGCTGGGTGGCCTGGCCGGGCGAAAGAAAAACATACAGCCCACCCAGCGTGATCAATAAAGCGGCCGCCACCGATGCGCTCAGGCGTTCGCGCAGCAGAACCATCGAGGCCAGCACGGTGAACAGTGGCGAAGTCCAGGCGATCAGTATCGCAAAGGCCACTGGCAGGCTGCGCAGCGAATAAAAAAAGCAGAGCACGCCAAGATAACCCAGCGCGCCCCGCAATATCAAAACCGGCTTGAAATCACGAGCCAGCGGCACGCGCAGCCCAAGCAAAATGGGCACCAGCAAAACCAGGTGCATGAGTGAGCGCAGGAAAACGATCTCGTGAACGCCCAGCTGGACCGAAAGTGTTTTTACCTGCACGCTCATCAAGGCCAGGGCCAGCGAGGCCACCAGCATGAGACCGATTGCTTTGGAAAATGGCCGCGCGTGCCCCGGCATGATCATTGCGTCCGAACGATGTGCCACACGCCATGCAGGCCATCACCAGTGGTGTCGCCTGGGTTGTGGTCCTGGAAAAAAGTGTAGAGGGGCTTGCCCTGATGGGCCAGCTGCCGCGAACCGTCTTTGCGGACGACCGCGGAGAAAGGCGCCTTTAAGGCCTCGGTCGGAACGGGCACCGCAGGCCAGGCGTGGGCGCAGGCGTCGTAGCAGGTGGGAATACCAGCCGTGTCCCGGTCAAACGTATAGACCGTCATTCCCTTGCTATCGGTAAGGAATGGGTTCTGGTTGGCCAAAGCCGTAGTCGAAAGCAGGAACACTAGAGCGAGCGAGGATTTGATTGTCATATAAACTCCCTTGTTAGACGCAGGGTACGCGGTTAATCCCGGGCTCAATAGACTGCCGGCAATGGACAGGTGTATCCAAATCGGATATATCCGGGGCGTGAAGCAGCCACACGACCTTACGCTTTTCGAGCTCAAGCTTTTCGTGCGCACCAGCCGCAGCCGCTCGCTGCGCGAAATCGGGCGCGAGCTGGACCTGCGCCCTGCTCACGTTTCAAAGCTCATTCAAGGCATCGAAGCCAAGCTGCGGACAAGCCTGTTCCGGCGCTCGGCCACGGGAGTGCAGTTGCTGCCCGAAGCACTGAGCTTTCTGCGCACCGCTGAAGAGATCGTCGACCTCTCTGAGGGGCTGGCTCGTTCGAAAACTGGTCAGGGGCCGCAAACCAACCAGGCCGCGCTGGGAATCGGGGCGGTAAGCTTTCTGCAGAACTGTCTTGTCGGTCCCCTGGTGCCCGAGCTCACGCGGGGGCGCCCGAAGCTGCGGCTCCGACTTGTCGAAACACCGCTCGAGGAGCTGGTTTCGCAAGGCTTGAACGGCGCCTTTGAAATCGCCCTGCACACGGGCAAGCTGCAGTGGACCAGCAGCTGGACCTCAAAAAAAGTGGGCTATCTCAAGTTCCGTCTTTATGCCCGCGGCGGCCACGAGCTGCCGGCGGTAGTGGATGAGAAGGACGTTCTACAGTTTCCTTTCGTGATTCCCACGTACTTCATCAACCAGAAGCTGGTGCCCGGCATCGATCAGTGCCCCGTTTCGGTGCGCCACCGGCTGTGGGGCCACGAGACCACCACGGCCACGTCGGCCTTGCAGCTGATTCGCAAATGCGACCAGCTTGCATTTCTACCACGGGTAGTGGCCAGCGAAGCCCTGCGGCGTGCAGAGGTAAAGGAGCTTTCGGTAAAAGGCTGGCCCGAGGTCGAGAAAGAAGTCTTCGTCTCGGTGCGCTCGGACCTGGTCTCTCAGCTCATCTTTGACGGCATCGTCAAAAATCTTAAAGATTGTCTTTCCTGGTAGGTAGGTTGGCACGATGGAAGTCCTGGTTACCGAGAATGCCTCGCACCTTGCGGTATATAAGCTTGAAGAGGTGTATCTCAAGACTGCATGCTAGTGTGGGGCCATGATCAACAGATATTTTGTGACGGGTCTATTCATGGTTCTGCTCACCGGGGTTTCGCATGGCGCGCTGGCCGGCAAGCCCAAACCCGCCGCCATGGCCGACATCATCGCGGCCACCACCGCGGAGGACTGGCGCGCCTTGGACCCCGAAAACACGCTTTATATGGAGCTGGCCGGTGGGCGGGTGATCATCGAGCTGGCGCTCAAATATGCGCCCAATCATGTCGCGAACGTAAAGGCGCTGGCGCGCGAGCACTACTGGGACGGGCTGGCCATTATTCGCTCGCAGGACAACTATGTCGTGCAGTGGGCTGACCCCGACGCTGAAAAGCCCGAGCAGAAGCGCAAGCTCAAGAATGCCAAGGCGACCCTGCCTGCCGAGTTCGACCGCGCCTTTGACCCAAAGCTTGCGTTCACGCGCTTGACCGACGGCGATGTTTACGCCAGCGAGGTAGGTTTTTCGGATGGCTTTCCGGTGGCGCGCGACAAGCGCGCGGGAAAAACCTGGCTGGTTCATTGTTACGGCGCAGTGGGAGCGGGGCGCGACGCGGCTATCGACAGCGGCGGCGGTACCGAGCTTTATGCGGTAACGGGGCATTCGCCGCGCCAGCTTGACCGTAACGTGACCTTGCTGGGCCGCGTGGTGCAAGGCATGGAGCTTCTATCGTCATTGCCTCGTGGCGCG
The DNA here is from genome assembly GCA_016194725.1 of Deltaproteobacteria bacterium. GTDB lineage: Bacteria > Bdellovibrionota > UBA1018 > UBA1018 > UBA923 > JACQAX01. Next base: position 3,463 of record JACQAW010000124.1, on the reverse strand, counting down.
GCGGCGCTGGGGTTTTATGAAAAAGCCGAGCAGCGCGTGCCGCTGAAGTCCGTGCATCTGGCTTCTGAGGTTCCCGTGGGCGAGCGCACGTCGCTCGAAATCCTGCGAACGGACACGAAAACTTTTCTCAGGCTCATCGAGGCGCGGCGCAATCGCCCCGAAGACTGGTTTCATTATCAGGCCGGCCATATCGAGCTCTGTAACGTACCGATTCCCGTACGACGAACCAGGAATTGATCTCCGGTTCCCGGGGCCTGGTGCTACTTGGCTTCGACGGTGCTGCCCGGCTTTTTGGCCCTGGGCCTGGCCGCTTCTTTCTCTTCATCCGTGCGGGTGTCATCGAGTTGACTATTTCGAAATTCGTAGTCGGCTTGATAGGGCGAAGGGATCCATTTTCCTTTGTCCTGCGGCGTAGCACAGTCTTTTTTGGGCGGCGCTATCCCGCCGGACGTGTTCAAGCGAAGCACGTGATCCGCCTCGCCGGTTTTACCTTTGCCGTTGCCTTCGAGTTTGAGCAGCAGTTGGGGAACTGCGCCTTTGTTTTTCGAGTCAATCTTGTCACGCACACTGCCTTCGGCGCGGCCGCCGTCAAAAAAACTCCAGGCGGGCACCTCAGCCGGGGGTTTGCCCGGTTCAGGCGTGCAGCTTTCACACGAAAAGTGAGTACCTATCGGCTTTCCGGTCACCCCGTCATAAAGGACCGCCGAGGGGCCCTTATGAATCCATTCCTTGCCGTTGCATTCGTACTGCTGCACGCCCTCGGCGTGGAATTTGGCTATGAACTTCTGCCTTCCCACCGAATCCAGCAGTACTCCGGGTTTGGGTTTTGCCGGTTCGTCGGCGGCGGCCACGCCGGGCGTCAGCAAAGTCACCAAAGCGGCGCACGATAAAAGCAGAGCCAGGAATGTTTTCGATAGCGGCATGCGAGTAGAGTCTCCCTTGTTATTTTGCATCGACCTTGGCGAAAGCGGCGTTCAAAGCATCCCGAAATTCCTTTTCCAGCATCTCATGGCTAAAGTCACCTGCCATGCGGCCGACGACACGGTTGCGATGGATAAATATGGCGGTATTGCGGTATTTCACGTTATATTTCCGTTTCAGTCCTTCGTCGTTGTCGAAATCGACAAGAAAAGCCTGTACGCGCCCGGCGCGCATGTCTTTTGCGATGACCTGTTCCAGATAGGGGCTTTTGGAATGGCAAAGCGGGCAATGCGTGACGTGAAAGTCCAGCACGACGAGCTCGTTGCTCCGCATGGAGAACTCGACGCTTTGCTTGTCGTATTCGCGAACGTCGGCAAACGCGCCACTGCCCTGTGCCAGGGCAAGAGAAAAGAGGGCTGCGAACGTGAAGATTGATCTGGCTAACATTGGCGTAGCCCGATGTTACGCCTGTTTATTCAAAGTGTGTAGGGGGCAGCTTTTTCCCGTGGCAAACGCTGTTCGCTCTTGCGCCGGGTTTCAGCCAGCTGCACTTTCGAGCTGCGGCTGTACTCTTCGTGCACGCACATTTCAGGAATGCGGGAACGAATGGCTTCGGTGCGCGCCGGTAGCAGCGACCAGTGCAGAGTGGGTTTTTCATGATGAGCGGTATGGTGGCCCAGGTTCAGAGTCTGCAAGTTGTAGCTGCGGCTTTCGATGGTCACTGACGCGTCATAGAGCGAGGTCGTGGGCACGCCCAGGTGGTGAGGGTAAGATTCCCACCAGATCATGAACGAGTTGAAGGTATTGGGTATGACGAAAAACGTGAGCGCAAGCCACGGATGCCACGCCAAGAGCGCCAGGGTAATTGCGGTCTGTACCGCGATTTCGCCATAAAGTTTGGCCAGCAGCGGTTTGCGCCCCTGTCGCCCTTCTTCCTTGCCGATTTGGATCGAATCGCGATGAATCGTCATATTGCCATTAAGGGCGTAACGCCACCGCGACATGACCTGTCCGGTTTTGAGGTCAATGATGCGCGCCACGTCCAACTCGGGCGTCAGAAAGTTTCGGTGGTGACCGCGGGTGTGGTGCAGCTCCCACAGGGCAGTCGGATAGCCCGTGCACTGCGTAAGAAAAACGTCAAACACATGGTTGAGCGCCTTGGAGTTGAAAATGGCAAGGTGCGCGTGGTTGTGCTGGGCGAAGGGTATGAAGCTTTTCGCGAAGATGACCAGCACGAAGTAAGGGACAAGAAACCAGACGGGCATGGCTACGAAAAAAGGCAGCAGGCTCAGCCCGACCGTCACTAAAACCATGGCCACAGGTTGAACGTCGATATTGTACTTTAGCAGACCGTCTTTATTCATCCTTCCATTGTCTACCTGGAAGAATCGCCTGTTCAATCCCGGCGGATGGTGAAGCGGGTGTTTTGACAAAACTTTTACATTAGGAAAGCAGCGCCCGTTGACTGCCCGTGTCTGAGCGCCTTAGCCGCCAACCGAGGAAACGCCGCGTTCCTGAGTATCGGGCTCGGCATCGGGTTCGGCGACCGAAGTTGCCTGCACCGGTGGGGCCGCGTCCATATCCAGATTCGGTTCGCCGTCGTCCTGCTTGCCGTTCTTGTCTAACGCGGAAGCTTGTTCGACGGGCGGAGTGGGCTCGACAGCAGGGCCAGCGAGCTCGGCGTCGGATGGATCTGGGGACTGGCCCGGTGCCGCGGCCACGAGGGCCTCGGAAGCGCCTGGAAGTTCCTTGCCGGCAGGGGACTCGCCTCGCGGCATCACGCCGACGACTTGAATTTCAGTATCAGGAAGCTGCGAGGGCGAAACGCCGCGGTCCATTTTTTCAAGAATGGCCAAAAGAGAGTTGCGCGCTTCTTTTACGTTAAGCTCGTGGTCTTGCACTTGCTGAGCTAGATCCATGGCCATTTCGCGAGCGCCTTTAAATTTGAGCGGAGAAAGTGCCTGAAGACCGTTGACGACGCTGTCGCCGAAAACCTTGCGCAGAACCGCCGCGCGGGGGGAATCGGTAACGTGATCCTGGGCGTGGGCCACGCTGGAAACCGCTAAAAATGCGGTAATTAGCACTGCGATTTGCTTCCTCGACAACAACATGCTCGCTCCTCTGGTGCTAGATGTTGCAGGAGTGGTGCCAGGCAGGTTGTGGGGGGTTGGTGCGGGGATGAGCAGGGCCGGGTGTATAAATCCTAGACAGGGGTATGGTTTATTGCATCGATGGTGGGCACTTCCCTCTTTTCAGAAGTCCAAGACCCGTTGCCCGAGTCCCGAGTCCGGTGTCCAGTACCGGGACCCGTTACGGTCCCGGTACCGGAACCTGTTACGGTTTCTGGTGGAAGACCAGCTTGTAGGTGCTTGCGGCAAGCTTATCGAGGCCTTCGTTTGTCGCTTTGTTGAAGGTTAGGAGGTCGCTGAGGGCTTGGCATTCGCGGATGCTTCCGAAGGCCATTGCGTAGTAGCGGATTCGGTCTTTTTTGGTGGGTTTGGCCGAACCCTCGGCGAGGTTCAGGACGATGCTTGATGCTGCC
>JACQAW010000123.1 GCA_016194725.1 Deltaproteobacteria bacterium | reverse complement strand
GTCCGCATCACTCAGGTCGAGCTCGAGAATATCGAGAAGTATGTCTTCAGCTTCAGCGATACGATGAGAGTGTTTGTTTTTGATAACCTGTAGCAAGTTGTAAAAATGAAGGGCTTCGTCCAGCTTAACCCTTCTAATCCAGCCCTCTAACGGGGCGTGCCCCAGCGAGCGATATAGAGGAATATCGCCGTGGTAAGAATATGTTGTAGCCAACTCATCGTACGCCAATAGCAAACATAGCTTGAATTCGTCACCGATAAACTCTTCAATGACTGAAAAATCAACCTTGCGCCCGCGTAAACGGGCGTCAATATCGCCTTCTTCGCAACCGTAAACGGCTGCATAGATAATCTTAAAACCCTCGGCGTGATTACTTTCGTCTGCAGCCCAGAGCTCAAGAAGACTATTGAATGCCTCGCTATAGCTATTCCTGGAAAACTGCAACCTGAGGCATAGATTTCTCGAATCATATTCTGAACAAAGGTCGTTCCATAAAATACATTCATAGTTGTCTTTCAGCGTCGCATCGATGTGCAGGCAGCATGCTGAAAGGGACGACAAGAGTTCCTTAGAACTCCAGACATTCTGTTTTGGCTTCATAAGACTGGGCGCCAAAGCAATGCTCGTGCCAGCGATTTTTCAGCCGAAGCGCCCGGAATAGGTGTTTTGTATTCCGAACTTTCGGCAGCCAGACGTCCGGAAAGACGGAATCGCTACTTCCAGGTCTTGAAGGCAACGCCCAGGAAGCCGAACATTCCCAGGAAAAAGAAAACGAGGGACGGTACCGGATAGTATTTCCAGATCAGGTGGTCGGTCTGCATTTGCAGCGACAGCGCGGCCGAGATGAAGAAGCCGGCGCTGACGATGGACATGCCGATGCCGCGGCCACTGCGTTCCATCTGGCGGCGGATGACTTCGGTTTCCTTGAACTTGAGCTCGAAGGCGAAGTCATTACTATTGAATTTGCGGAACATCCAGCGAATCTGCCGGGGCATGACTTGCAGAAGCGCATTCAGGTCGCGGGCAACCCAGGCGAAATCCTTGCCCATCCGTTGCACCGAGTACCGGTCTTTGAGCACCACCTTGACCAGGTCGTTGCCGATGGCGAGTAAATCAAAGTCGGGGTCGAGCTGGCGGCCCATGCCCTCCATGGTGAAGATGGCTTTAAACACGATCATCCAATCGCCGGGAATCTTGATGTTGTAGCGGCCGGCGATTTTGGTGCTGTTGATGAGCACCACGCCGATATTCATGTCTTTAAGCGAAAGGCCCATATACGGGGCCAGCGAGTTGCGCACCTCGCGCTGAAAGCTTTCGAAGTCGATGCCGGTGCCCACCGAGCCAAGCTCGGCGTACTCATAGCAAAGGGTTTCGTAATCTTCCATCACCAGCGCCAGCAGCAGGCGGGAAAACGTATCTCGGGCTTTGTTGCTGAGGCGGCCCACGATGCCAAAGTCGATAATGCCAAGCTGGGACTCGCCGCTTTCGGGGTCGCGCATCGCAAACAGATTTCCGCCATGAAGATCGCCGTGAAACAGGCCGTCCTGCATGACCATCTTGAAAAACGCGCGTGCGCCGATATCGACCAGCGCACTGGGACTGACGCCCATGGACTGCAGAGCCGCGGCATCCGTGATCTTGGCGCCCCGCAAACGCTGTAGGGTCAAAACTCTTTGGGTGGTCAGGCGGCGATAAACGCGGGGTACGACCACACGCTTGTTGTCGCGAAAATTTTCGGCCACCTTCATGGTGGTATTGGCTTCGACGACGAAATCGAGCTCGTAGCTCAGCACCGCGAAAAATTCCTCGACCATCTGAACCGGGCTCACGACCCGAGTTTCAGGCAGGTATTTTTCCATCATGGTGGCCAGGAAGCGCAGAATCGAAACGTCGGCGCGGATGGTTTTGTCGATATCCGGCCGCTGCACTTTGACGACCACCTCTTCACCCGTATGCAGGGTGGCCTCGTGCACTTGACCAATGCTTGCGCTAGCCAGTGGCTGTTGGCTGAACATGGCAAACAGATCGGTAAGTTTTCCGCCCAGCTCTTTCTCAACCTGGATTTGTATGACTTCAAAGGGCAGGGGTTCGACCTTGTCCTGAAGCTTCATGAACTCTTCGATGAAGTCATCTGGAAGCATGTCGGGCCGGTTGCTCAGCAGCTGGCCGAGCTTTACGAAAGCGGGGCCCAGGGCTTCAAAAGCCATGCGCAAGCGCTCGGGCACGGTGAGTTTGTCGACGCCTTCGGCACGCGCGGTTGAAGGCATGAACTGCTCAAGGCCCATGCGCACCGTAAAGTCTTGAAGGCCGTGGCGGCCGAACGTGCCAAGAATCGTCCTCAGTCGGGCGACGTTTTTGACAGCAGTGGTGACCTGTTTTCCGGTTCTAAATAATTGCATCGCTCAGCGTAAAGTCGACAAATCCGTTATCGACGTCCGTGCGTAAAACACTAACACGAATGGTATCGCCGATCTTATATTTTTTTCCCGTACGTTTACCCTTCAGCATCAGCTGGGCTTCGATGAAATCGAAATAGTCGCTCTCCAGCTCAGCAATCGGCACCAGGCCGTCGACAAACCAAGGCACAAGCTCGACGTACAAGCCGTTCTCGTTCACGTTCGTGATGCACGCGTCGAACTCCTCGCCCAGGTGTTTTGCCATGAAGCGGGCTTTCTTTACCTTGGTTACCGTGCGGTCCAGAGTTTCGGCTTTACGCTCCTGTTTGGAGCAATGATCGCAGGCATCTACAAGATAGTCGGTGAACTCTTCGAACTGCGTTTCATTGAAATTTTGGCGATGAATGAAGCGCTTCAGCAGCCGGTGCACCATCAAATCCGGGTACCTGCGAATGGGCGAGGTGAAATGAGTGTACGCCTCCGAGGCGAGACCGAAATGTTTGAGATTTACGGCGTCGTAGCGGGCCTGCTTCAGCGAACGCAGCATGAGATAGTAAAGCGTGGTGGCAAACGGGTTGTCCTTGAGCGTTTCAATGAAGCGGGCAAAACGCTTGGGGTCTTTGCCGTCGGCCAGGTTGGGTTTGAGTCCCAGGGCGATTGCAAAACGCTCAAAGCGTTCGAGCGCATCGGTTTTCGGTGGCTCGTGCACCCGATATACGAATGGCCAGCCTTCGCGCTCCATGATTTCGGTAACCGACTCGTTGGCCACGATCATGAACTCCTCGATCAGGCGATGTGAGTTGAGCCGTTCGGTTTTTTTTATATCGATCGTGTCTGAATTCTCGTCGAGCACGATTTTGGCCTCGGGCAGGTCCAGGTCCAACGCCCCGCGACGGTTGCGCGAAATCTTGATTTTCTCGAAAAGTTCATAGGGTGCCTTCCAGAACTCCAGGCCCTCGTCGTGCTCACGCTGAACATCTTCATAGATACAGCGACGCGCCGATTTGACGACGGTTTCGTAAATTTTGGTCGAGCGTTTCTTGCCGCTGGCGTCGAAGTGCATCTCGCAGCACAATGTCAGCTTTTCCTCGTTGGGCCGCAAGCTGCATGCGCCGTTGCTCAGCGCTTCGGGCAGCATGGGAATGACCCATTCCGGAAAGTAAACGCTGGTTGAACGACCAAAGGCCTCTTCGTCAAGCTTGGTTCCCGGCACCACAAAGGCCGAAACGTCGGCAATCGCCACGTACAGCACAAAGCCCGAGCTCGTCTTTTCGACCAGAACCGCGTCATCGAAGTCACGGGAATCTTTTCCGTCGATGGTGACAAAAGGGCGGTCGCGAAGGTCCCTGCGCCCCTTGTAACCGCTTGCCGCGGCGTCGGCCTGCACCTCAGCGCAAAGCCGAACCGCATCGGCCTGGGCTTCGGGTGAAAACTCCTGCGGCCACTGCGAACGCACCACAACCGCGAGCGTATCGAATTTCGGGGCCAGCGTGGCGCCAAAGGAGCGCACGATGCGTCCCTCGAGGCGCGGCTCGTACTTTGTAATTTCGACCTGCACCTTATCGAACTGGGCCAATCCGGGAACGCGCGGTTCTTCCCGGATAATGACTTCCTCACGCATCGTACGGTCAGCCAGCACCACGACACGCTTATTCATGCTGGCTTCATAGGTACCGATGAAACTTTTTATGGAGCGCTTGACGGTTTCAAGCTTCACAACCGCTTTGCGGCGTGGATCGAACCAAACTTTTGCGATGTCGCCGGTCAGCAGCTTTTCGGCCAGCTCGCGTGGAATAAAGAGGTCCTCGGGCTTGTGCAGAAGAAAGGCAAATCCTTTGCTGTTTTTCTGGATTTCACCCTGAATAACGACGACCGCGCCGCCTTCGCGCGCCTTGTCGCCACGGTTTCTGCCACGAACATGCCCATCGCCACGGCCACGATCGCGCTTTGGGGCGCGTACCGGAGCCGCGGGTCTGGCCTGCACATTGGGCCGAACCGAGGCCCCTCCGGGATAAGCGGCCACATTAGACCTCACCGTAGCGCCGGGGCGAGCAGACACTCGCGACCCGCCATCGTCTTCGCGTTTAGCCCTGGGGTCGCGGTTATCCCGCCGGTCACGGTTATCCCTTCGATCTCCCCTGCCATGGTCGCGCCGTTCCTCATGATGCGCCGACCCGGCGCCAATACGCTTTAAAAAAGCCTGTGGACCCCCTCTGGTAGCGTCTTTCGGGACCGAAGTGGCTGCCGTGGAAGGCCGCCTGTCAGAGGTCTGTTTTTCGCGTTCGGGCTTATTCCGACTCGGGGCAGATTCGGGTCGTGGGTCCTTTGGCGCACGGCGCTTACCGACGTCCTTGTTGCCTCGTTTTCGGTCTTTTGGCTTCATGAAAGCAGTCTAGCATCGGACGAATGCCTATATAAGTTGAAATGTATATCCGGCTTTGGTATGTACGGAATCCTAACGCATCGCAATTGTTGGTAGTTCATTTGGTCAGTGCCCAGGTGGCGGAATTGGTAGACGCACTCGTTTCAGGGGCGAGCGCCGAAAGGCATGAAAGTTCGATTCTTTTCCTGGGCACCAAACTTCCGATTGATTGTTGATTGATATGGCCAACTAAGGTGCTCTGGGATGATGATGCCGCTGGCCTATGAGGCCAATGCCGAATTCGACAGCACTCACTGGTGGTTTCTAGGGCGAATCGAGATTATTCGGGCGGTAGTTCAGCGCTTTGCCGGGCCAAAGGCGGACGGATCGTTGCGCGCTCTGAGCGTAATCGATTATGGCTGCGGCACCGGTGGCGTCTCGCAAACATTGAAATCCGGCTTTGGCCAATATCGATGCTTCGAACCCAGCAAAGAAGGTGCGGATGCCTGCCGAAGCCGTGGCCTTCAGATCTTCACCACGCAAACCGAAATGCGTAAAGCCGTTACTGATGGCAGCGATTTGGTATTTTTGCTGGATGTCCTGGAGCATGTGGAAAATGAGGCTGCGCTTCTAAATGAGGCCTGTACGTATCTGAACCCCACTGGCCTTTTGCTTCTTACGGTACCTGCCTATGAGTGGCTTTGGGGTGGAGAAGACGTGATTTCTCGTCATATACGTCGATATTCACGCGCGAGCTTGCGCGCGAGCATTGAAAGCGCAGGCCTGGAGCTGGTCTATATGTCCGGATTCAACTTCTTTCTTTTGCCGCTCCAGATAGCGGTGGTACTGGCAAGCCGCAACCTGTATCCCAAAGAAACAATGACGGGAAAGTCCACCAATCTGCGCAGGCCGGGACCCCTGCAACAAAAGATCTGCCTGGGTCTGCTGCGACTCGAGGCCGGCCTGCTCCGGACCTTTTCATTTCCCTGGGGAGGCTCGCTTTTAGCAGTTGTTCGGAAAAAGCGTAATTCGTGATATTTTTTAGGGACAATGCCATTACTTATTCCAGCCGTCGGGTATGGGGTCAGACTCGACGTTCAATGCGATGAAAGCGCAGGGGCCCAGGCCTGCGCCGCATCCCTGCTGCTTGATTTTGCTGCCTGGACCCAATTGTCTGCAACAGCTGGCAACTTGCCACGTGTTTCGCTGCGCCTGCACTCGTCGCCTTATCCTCGGACTCGCGAATGGGCTTACCAACGGCTGTTTCGGACAAAAATGTGCCAGGCTCATGGACTGGGGCCCGTACGGGTTAATGTCTATGATGACCAAAGCGCCGTGCAGCTTGACGGACGTGACCCGCGCCATCTGACAGCGGTTATTCATTCGCCCGATGCCGACTTGCTATATGAAATCGCATACAGCGCAGGCCTGGCGCTTGTCGGCGAGCAGCTTGACAGCCAAGGCCTGCATCGAGTTCATGCTCTTGGCTTTTCGGCGCTTGGAACTAACGTGCTTTGCGTACTCGGTGAACGGGGAGGTAAATCGACGCTGGCCATGGCTCTGAAGCTGGGCGGATCAGGCGTTCGTTTTTTCTCGGACGAAACACCATTGCTATCGCGACATGGAATGATTCCCTATCCCAACCGACTGGCTCTTCTGCCAGATGCCCTCGAATTACTCGGGCATAAGGCGACTGCAGGCGGCAGGCCGTTTCGGCGCAGACATTTTCCTCTCAAATATCTGTATTCGTGGAAATCCACTGAGGTGGCCATTCCGGGAAAAATCAATGCTTTGCTGGTAAACGGAGGATGTGCCGCCGCTGAGCCGGAGATCACGGCTTGCAGCCGCTCGCATGGGTTATCTGCCCTTGCGCATTCGATGGTCCTGGGACTGGGCGTAGCTCAGATGGCCGAATTTCTGCTGCGACTTAATCCTACCCAACTGCTCAGACTCGGCTCTTTTGGCGCTTCGCGAAGCACGGTGGCTCTGGCGGTCGTGCGCTCCGCACCCGTATATGTTTTTCGGCGTTCGGCCGATCCATTTTCCAATGCGCGAGCGCTTCTGAGTTTCCTTGCGACGATCAGGCCAAACTCTTCCATCCACAATGGCCAAGGATAGTCGCCATAACGCCCAATGGGCGGCACCAGCCTGTACGATTCAGTAAGATAGTCCTTCACCCTGGCGACTTCGGCATCCTGCCAGATACAACGAGTACCCTTTGGAATCTCATAGATGCCGAAACCGTGGTGGCCCGACAGATGAATGAAGTCCTTTTGTCCCTGAAGCGGGGAATTTTGCAGAACTGCACCTTTTCTCAGCAGCACCTGCAGATTGAAGTCGTCAGAGCAAATGAGACGCTCATTTAGATCGAGCACGATGGCATCGCTCAATGAACCCAAAGCATCCACATTTTCAATTTTTCCCAGTTCAATGGGTCCTTTTAACGTTCCAACAAGGCTGCGCACGAGATCAACGTGAAAGCCGCCTGTACTTGCGGTGCCAAGAGTGTCGTAGGCGTTGTGAATCGAGCCGACTATCTCGCCCTGATCACGCAGTTGAGCAAGATTCTTGTCAGCGGCTACGCGCGCCAGAACCATGTTGATGTGCTCCAGGCTTGAAAAGGCAGGTGCGCCGATAGTGCAGGTAACCCCACGCCTGAGCACACGCTTCCGCATCGCTGCCGAATTCTCGATTCGGTAAAGACGGCAATGCCCCCGCCATTCCATTGGAATCAAGGTTCGCCACTGCCAGTGAATCAAAAATCGAACACTGTTCCGCAAGGGCTTCGGATGCTTTTGAAAAAACCATAGCAGTGGAATGAGTCCGTCGCGGGCGAGCCACTGCCGTTCGTGCGAAAGCTTCGACGGCGAACCGATTTCCCACAGAAAAATCGACGGAATTCTTGAGCCGTAGGGGTTGCACACTGAGCTCGAAAGCAAGGGCACGTTTCCCAACGATTCTCTAAATCGCTGTTTGCGCATGCGAATATCGAGTTCAGCCTTGGATTCCACGACATGGAACCATTCTCTGGAACCCAGCCGAACCTTGCATGCGGATTTAGGGGAGGTACGCCGAATAGACTTTTTCATAAAATGTCCCCC
>JACQAW010000118.1 GCA_016194725.1 Deltaproteobacteria bacterium | reverse complement strand
GGCGGCGCGGTCGGCAGCTCATGCACCTCAAAGGCTTTGGCGAGCTCAGGTGGAATCGCAATATCAATAGGTTTGGTCGCCACGATCGGATGGCCTCCACAGCTTCCAAGGACTGAAATCATCAATAAGGAAAGTACGACGTTCCGCGCAAATCGCATCGTCCTAAAGTGTATGGTATTCACCTCGGTCAGACAACATACTTTAGCGTTTACCCGTCGAGTCGACCGCTCCATGAACGGCATCCCAGAGCAGTTTTTCATTTTCGATAAAGCTTAAACTCAGCTCCACCCAACCGGGTTCGAACCCGCCCATGCCACCCTGGCTCTCGGTAAAATGAGCAAGCTTGACGTAGTCTTTAAGAGTGGTCAAAAGCGGCAGCTTGGCACCGGTTCGCTCCCGCCATCGTACCAGCTCGCGTACCTCATGCTCGCCGTAGCTGGCATGATCGCGAAAAGTTCGAAAACCTGCTATCGAAACGCCGGCATCGACAAGTGTCTTGCGAAACCTTCCGGGATTTCCAATGCCGCAAAACGCGAGCGCCTCGCGCGGCAAACTCTCGCGCTTTCCCTGCGCGTCAACCACGCCCGTCAACTTATACCTTGCCTGCACCCAAGGCCGCCGGCTCCATTGCTTGGGCACGTCGGTAAGCGAAATTCGAAGACGTGCGCGGTCAAGGGCTCCGGGCCAGTCTCGGAGTATCGGCCAGCGTACGCTGAAATCATGCACCAGAATGTCCAAGTCGCGCACAAGCTTGAAATGCTGATAGCCATCGTCCAGCAGCACGACGTCCGGATGCAGCTCCTCCCAGTAGCGCGTCAACACCGCAAATCGGTCCGCTCCCACCGCGACTGCGACACCCGGCGCTTTTTTCAGAAGTACTAGGGCTTCGTCCGGATAGCGCAACGAAACAGCTGCAGCAGCGTCGTCCCCTGAAATCACGCCACCGGCTTTTTCCCAATGCGAGCCATATCCACGAGAGGCCACCACAACTCTTTTTTTCTCAGCGATCAGACGCGCGGCAATCACCGCAGCGAGTTCGGTTTTTCCAACGCCGCCGGCAACGATGTTTCCAATCGAAATGACGGGTTTGGGCAGCCGCCGGGCATTGCCGGCAAGCACCCTGCGCGCCACCGTGTTCGTCAGCGCCCAAAACGGGCTTAGTGAGCTGAGCAGCGGTTCAAACATCCGGGGACCGCGCAAATAATTCGTGCGTGGCCTGCGCGGCCGCCAGCAACGGCGAGATCGCCCCCTTTGGCAAAAGCAACGACCGGGTGCGCGCTAGCTGCCTCAACATGGCCTGTCGCGCAGGCGTATCGAAATAAATACTCGTCAGCTCGGTTGCAATATTTGATGGCGTGCATTTTTCGAGAATCAGCTCAGGAACGACTGGTTTGAGATTCGATCCGGGCTCCCAGCCCAGCGCCGCCTCTGGCGAATCGGCGAGAAACAGATTCACCAGGCCCACGAAGCCACGATAGCGCACCACGTGCCGGTAAAGCCATTCCGAGGATTTCGAGGAATGGTAGGCCAGAATCATGGGGGTTCCCAGCAGCGCCGCTTCAAGCGTCGAGGTTCCCGACTTCACCAGTGCCGCCCGTGCGGCCCTGAGGCATTCGTGGCTCTTTTCTTTTACGACCTGCACCTCGCAGCCCACGCTGCTCAACTCTGCCGCAAAAACCGCTTTGAGCATTTCCGCATCGATCGCCGGTGCCGCCGGCAGCAGAATCAAAGGTTTGGACTCGCCCGCCGGCAGTGCCTCAACGAATTTTCTGATTCCTGCTCCGAAAAGCGCGGCATGATATTTTACCTCGTTGTAGCGGCTGCCCGCGAATACCGTGAGCACGTTCTTGTCCACGGCGATTCCCAGCCGCTGCTTGGCCTGCTGTTCGGTCATCGAGGTATCGACTTCGTCAATCAATGGGTTGCCCACATACTTGAACGGAATTTCCCAATGCCGATAGATCGGCTCCTCAAAAGGCAGGATGCTCAAAACCAAATCAACGTGCTGCTCAATCGCTTCGATGCGCGAATGCCGCCATACCCAAACCTTGGGTGGAATGAAATAAACGATCGGCACGTTAAAAAAGTGCAGCAGCGACGCCAGGCGCAGATTGATCTCGCCATTGTCGCAGAGTATCGCACCATATACCGGCTTTCCGTTGAACAACCGTTCTTCGAGCATTCGCTCGAGCCTATGACGCCGGGGCAATAGTGCCACGACTTCCAGGGGGCCGCCTCCCGCCGAAAACTCATGGTTGTGCATCAACAGCTTCGTGCCTTCGGCCTTAAGCTTGTCGCCCCCCAGGCCAAAAGTCGTGAAATCGCCGCCCAGCTTCCTGAGTTCGCGAATCAAAAGCGCACAGTGAATGTCCGAGCTCGCCTCGCCGGCCGATACGAAGATTTCCACTCTACCTGTACACGCCTTTTTCCGAGGCGCGCACGAACTTCACGAACTGCTGCACCACCGAAACCGAACCCAGCGCCTCTTCGATTTTCTTCAGCACGATTTCTTTTTCGAGCGACTTGTCCTTGATGTAAAGTTTGTCCACTTCTCGCAGGGCGGCAATCGCCTGATCATCAAAACCCCGACGTTTCAAACCAACTAGGTTCATCCCTAAGTTCTCGTAAGACCCAGTCGCGCCTTTGCCAAAGGTAAAGGGCGGAACGTTTCGCTCGATGCCACTGCCACCGCCGATGTAACAATGGGTTCCGATACGCAAAAACTGGCTGACGCCGCACAAGCCGCCGATGATCGCCCAATCCTCGACCACCACATGGCCGGCGATCTGGCAGGAATTCGCAATTACGGTGTGGCTGCCGACAACGGTATCGTGACCCAGATGCACGTAAGCCATCAGCAGATTGCCGTCACCCACCCGGGTAACTCCGCCGCCGCCTTTGGTACCGATATTCAGGGTCACGGACTCCCGAATCGTATTTCCGTTTCCAATGACCAGTTCAGTTGGCTCGCCCTCATACTTCAAGTCCTGAGGTTCACCGCCAATGATTCCAAAAGGGTGAAAAACATTGTTCTCGCCAATCGTAGTACGGTTTTCAATCACTACGTGGCTCAATAGCCGATTGCCCGCACCCACCTTCACGGCCGGGCCAACCTTGCAAAAAGGCCCTATTTCGCAGCTCTCATGAATCTGCGCCTCAGGATGAATAATGGCGCTTGCGTGAATCTTTGAAGCAGTCCTGCTCATGCCATACCCCCTGCGGACAAATGGGCGAGAAAATTTCCTTCCGCCGCTTTTTTTCCTTCAATCAAAATCTGACCCTCAAAGGTCCACAGCTGCCCACGGCAATGGGTCGCGGTCACCCGCATGTCCATCTGGTCGCCCGGTCGAATGGGGCGCCTGAAACGCACGCCATCAAAGCCCGCCAGCACCACTCCCAGCCTGGGCAGGTCGCCGCCATGCATGGCCGCCACAAATGGCACCGTAACGAAAGCCGCGGCCTGAGCCATAGCTTCCATGCTCAGCACTCCTGGAAAAATCGGATTTTCTGGAAAATGGCCCTGAAACTGGGCTTCGTTGAAAGTCACGTTCTTGATCGCACGCGCAAAGCTGCCTTTACGAGCGTCGTTTATTTCAACGTCCGTCATTCCAAGCTTCAGCGGCTTGGCCGTCTTGATCTCAAGCACCCGATCGACCATCAAAAAGGGATAACGATGGGGCAAGACTTGTAAAACTTCGTCCGGACCCAGCGTACTCGATTCCAGCCAGTTTCGTTTCGTCATTTCTGCTGCCCCTCAAGCTTCTTCAGGCGGTCATAAATTTCCGGCAGCTTGTCGAACAGAACAAGCAGCCGCCACCCCTCGCGCCTGGGTTTCGCGGTAAAATGGCCCATGACCTGCTCGCCCGCCTTTACGTCCTTGGAAACCCCGGTCATCGGCCCCACCAACGCGCCGTCACCAATCTCGAGCTTGTCGGCGATTCCAACCTTGCCCGCCAAAATCGCGCCACGGCCAACCGTAACATTTCCCGCCATTCCGACCTGAGCACATAATATTGCGTGGGCCTTTACGTGACCGTTGTGGCCAATCTGGCAAAGGTTATCTATCTTCGCGCCGCTCTCGATTATCGTGTCCTTGAGCGTACCGCGATCAACCGTGGTTCCGGCCCCGATCTCGACGTCATCCTGAACAATAACCCTGCCCAGATGCCAGATTTTAACCGACCCCTTGGCTCCTCGCGCGTATCCAAAGCCGTCCGAACCCACAACAACATTGGCGTGAAGCCTGACACGGCTGCCAACCTTGGTGCGCGGATAAAGTACGACACCAGGAAAAATCAGGCAGTCGCTGCCTACGGTGACCCCGGGGCCAATTACCGCATTTGCCAGTATTTGGGTACGAGCACCTATTCTGGCACCTTCGCAAATGACCACGCCGGCACCGAGCCTCGCAGTAGAATCAACTTCGGCGGTCGAGTGCACACCCTGCGCCCCGAGCATGGCCGGCAGACGCCAATCCGCCAGTGCATCCCTATCGGCGGCGATTTTACTGAGCTGCGCCAAGCCAACATAAGCATCTGGACATGCGATGAGCACGCGTACGCAGTCCGGCAGCAACGCTAGGGCACGTTCCGCAAACGCCGCCTGCACCACCAGCATACTGGCTTTGGTCTGTGGCACATCGCGAATATAACTTTCTGAAATGATAAAGGCCACGCCCCCATTGCCCACCTCAAGTGGTTCGCCGAGTTGCGTGACCTCTAGTTTTTCACCATTTCCCAACCGGCTCAGCGCCACCGTGCCAGTTACGGCATCGGCGACCTGTGCGGTCGAGAGGGGCGCAATATTAACCATTTTTCTTGTTGAAAGACTTGATCACTTCTTCAGTCAGATCATCTTTCGGCTGCGAGAAAAGCACGTTGTTTTCGTTCTTTTCGAGGATGATCGTGTAACCCTGTTTGGAACCCAGATCTTCAACAATGGTCTTGAGCTTGCCAATGATCGGCTCGGTAAGCTGGCGTTCGCGGTTCTGAATGTCGAACTGCGATTTACCGAAGAGCTCACGATACTTGACCAGGCGCTCCTGAATTTCATTTTGCTTGCGCTGTTTGGCTTCATCACTCAGAACCAGCGACTGCTTTTTGAAGTCTTCGCTCATTTTTTTGATCGACTCTTCCTCCGCCTGCAAAGCTTTTTTCTTTTCGTTGAATTCCTTCTCCAGCGTCGACTTGGCATTCTTGCCGGAATCAACGCTCTGAAGAGCTTTCTGAAGATCGACAACAGCGATCTTCATATCTGCGGTAGCGGCCATGGCCGTCACGGAAAAACCAAGTACAATCAAAATCCCCAAACCAAAACTTAAACGCATATTTTTTCTCCTACGCTATTAGCAACAAACCATAGTCTAAAACGGTGGGCCGATAAAGAAGTTAAACACAACATTGCCTTCGTTGCCGACCGGATTAATCGGAAAACCCCATTCAAAGCGCAGGGGGCCGATCGGCGAGAACCAGCGAAACCCAAAACCAACGTCTTTCTTAAGCGAGGCAACGGTAATAAGCTCACGAAATGTGGGGTAGCTATTGCCCATGTCATAGAAAAAAACGAGCTTTACGCCCGCCTCTTTGATCAAGGGGACTTCGATTTCCGCGATATAAAGCAGCTCTGATGCACCGCCCAATGGCGTGCCGGCTAGATCCTTCGGACTGACCGTGAAGGTGTCAAAGCCTTTAAGGTTATTGGGGCCGCCCAGGTAAAACTTTTCCGAGGGTGGCACATTCTTGTCCGTGGTCTGCAACGTATGACCGATTTCGAGCTTCGTCCGAAAAACCAGGTCTTCCGTTATCGGATGGTAGAAACGGGTCTCCGCGATGAATTTGGCAAAATTCTTATTGGCGCCGACTCCTGCGAACTCCGTCGCGATGCTCTCGTAATTGCCCTTGGTCGTCTCAAAGCGGTTGTTGCGCTTATCCCGCACAATCGACAGCCCAACGCTCGAAAGGTTGCCAACGTCATCACTTACGTTCAGAGCCGGATCAAGATCGTAACGAATCTGGTCCAATGTCAGGTGTTCAAACTTATAAGTCGTATAGGCATAGACGTCGTCCATGATCGGATGACCGAATTTAAAATCAAAGCCATCCTTGAACTCCAGATATTTATTCGGAATTGGAAAGCTGACCAGGAAAATATCAACACCGGCGCTCCAGAGCGTGTCATTGAAGTAAGGCTCGGTGAAACCCAGGCTCAAGCTTCGCGATACTTTATCAGACGCATATTGGCCGGCCAGACTCAGGTTCTGACCTCTGCCGAAAAGGTTGATCTCGGCAATTTGGGTGGTTAGAAAGAACTTCTGAATGCTACCATAGCCCATGCCTACCGTAACTGTACCGGTAGAGCGCTCCTTCACCGTGATCTCAAGATCGACGACGTCTTTCTTGTCTTTACGCGTGACTGTATTAAAAACAACTTCGCCGGGCGCAAAATACCCCAAACGCTCGACTCGCTCCCTGCTCACGCGTAAACGGGTGCCATTATACAGTTCGCCTTCTCGCACTCGCAGTTCGCGGCGAATCACCTTGTCGCGGGTTTTAGTATTTCCCAAAACATTGATTTCGCCAAAATGGACCAGGTTGCCCTTTTCGAAATCATAACGAATATCGACCGTGCGCGAGTCATCGTGCACGTTCATTTTCGGATTCACGTTTACGAACGCATAACCCAAGTCCTGGTATTTCTCGGTCAGCCGCTGAATATCGTCATTTCGTTTCTGAATCGAAAAAACCTGGCCGGTCTGCAGCAGGGTCGCCTCGGAAAGCTCCTTCTTGTCATAAAGAAGGTCACCGCCGTAGTCGATCTCGCCGACATTGTAACGCTCACCCTCGTCGACGTAGATCGAGATAAAAAGCCACTTCTTGTCGTCGCTTACCGTGACGATTGGCGTTTCATACCGAAATTTTACATAACCTTCGTTCAGGTAAAAATAAGTCAGGATTTGAAGATCTTGCTTGAAGGCGGACTCTTTGAAGCTTCCCGAGCTCGAGATCCACGAAAAAAAATTGCCCTCTTTCGTGTTTCGTAAAATGCCCTTGAGGTGCTCATCCGAGAAGCGCTTGTTATTTAAAAAAGTGATCTTCTTGATGCGAACCTTGTCGAAATCGCTGACACGATAGATCAGCTCGACTTCGTCGGGCTTGGCCGTCGGCTTCACGTCGTAGGAAACACGGGCAAGGTAAAAACCCTTTTCCTCGTAATGTTTCTGAATCAGCGCGATGTCTTCCTTGACCTTATTGACGTCAAGAATCGAATATTCCTTGAGCTTGATGACTTCTGTAAGGTCCTTGCTCGAAATCTGATCATTGCCTTCGAAATCAATCTTCACGACCGTCGGCCGCTCTTTGACGTTAAAGGTCAGCAATCCATTGTCGTAATCGACAGAAACATCTTCAAAGTAACCCAAGCTGTGAACGGCCTTGATGTCATCGGCAATGGTGCTGCGTTTTGCTTCATCGCCCACCTTGGACTTGACTTTGGCCAAAACAGCGTCTTTTTCGATCTTTTTATTGCCTTTGACCTGAATCTCTTTAATTGGCCCGAGTTCGTCTTTTAGGGCAGAGGGACCGCGCCCCCCCTGTACAGCCGAGGCCAGACTGAAGTGTAAAGCCTCGGAGGCGGCCACTGGGCGCGGGTTTCCAAAGGCGGCTAGGCCCAGCGTCAAAAAAATGCAAATGGTTTGGGCAAAAGCCCGCGAGACTTTTAACAATTTCACCTTCGTTTGATGGACATCGTTATATTTTTCGTAACTACGTTCGTCAACTAACTAAACGTCCATCACGCATTTCGACTACCCGCGACATCTTTTTTGCCAGAGCAACGTCATGGGTGACGACCACCAGGCTCACGCCACGACGCCGATTCAGCTCAAGTAGCAGCGAGATCAGGTTGTTACTGTTTTCACTGTCCAGATTGCCCGTGAGCTCGTCTCCAAGCATGAGTTCCGGCTTCATCATCAGCGCGCGCGCCACTGCCACTCGTTGGCTCTCGCCACCGGAAAGCTCGCCGGGCTTGTGGTGCAGACGATGCGCCAGGCCCACCTCGGTCAGCAGCTCTTCGGCCAGGGGATTGAGGAATTTTTCATGCCTGCCCGCGATAAGCCCCGCCATGGCCACATTTTCCAAGGCTGTAAATTCGGGTAATAAATAGTGGAACTGGAAAACAAACCCCAAATGGCGATTCCGAAAACGGCTGCGTTCATCTTCCGATCCCGCAAACACGTCTTTGCCTTCAAAAAAGACTTTTCCAGCCGTCGGCTCTTCAAGAGTCCCCAGGATATGAAGCAAAGTGCTCTTTCCCGCACCCGAGGCCCCAACGATAGCCACGGATTCCCCACGCACTATCGAAAAATCGACTCCTCGCAGCACCGGAATCAGTAATTTGCCTTTCTTAAAGGTTTTCTGGATCCCTTTGGCCTCGAGCAGAATTTCGCTGCTTGCTTCACTCATATCGCAATCCCTCTACCGGGCTTTCCCGGCTCACCCGGTAACTCGGCCACAAAGTGGAAAATACAGCAAGGCCAATGGTCATGGCGCAAATCAGCAACCATTCCAGCGGCCGCATCTCTATCGGCAAGCGTGACAGAAAATAGATGTCCGCCGGCAGATCAATTATCGACTTCCATTCCACCACCGCGCAAAGCGCGCGGCCCAGGCCCAGGCCAAGCATCGTTCCCAGCACCGACATCACCGTGCCGATGAGGAGAAACACACCGAATGTCTGACGGGGCCCCCAGCCCAGCGCCTTGAGCATCGAAATCTGCCGCTTCTTGTCGTGCACCATCATCATAATGGTACTAATCACGTTGAAGCTCGCAACCAGCACGATGGCCATCAGAATGGTCGCGATCACGACCTTTTCCAGCCGAATCGCATAGAACAGGTTTCGATTCAAACTCGACCAGTCGCGGGCGCGCAACGGGTAAACGTATTTGTCGTTCAACGCCGCAGTCACTAGATAACTCTTGGCGGGATCTTTAGTCAAAAGCTTGAAGGCGTTGACCCGGCCTTCCATACTCAGAATCTTCTGAAAATCCGACAGCTCCATCAATGCGTACTTGCTGTCATAGTCGTACATTCCCAGCCGTACCACGCCCGCCACGGTAAGCCGGCGCACCAGAGGAGCATCCCCGTCCTTTGCAAACGGTACGGTCAAAGCGATATTGTCCCCGGGCCCGACATGCAGCTTGCGCG
Organism: Deltaproteobacteria bacterium; assembly: GCA_016194725.1. Classification (GTDB taxonomy): domain Bacteria; phylum Bdellovibrionota; class UBA1018; order UBA1018; family UBA923; genus JACQAX01. The sequence continues at coordinate 1,818 of JACQAW010000118.1, read as the reverse complement.
CAACCTCGGCACCCAAGGTAATTTCCGGCGCCCCACTGCTTCCAACGGGAAGTGCATTTGGCAAATGGCCCGCGCGCAGCTTTTCGCCAATATGGCTCACGCTTTCGACGGTCGGACGGTGAATGCCTTCGATAACAACGCCAGCCACGCCCTTGACCGAGCTCAGCATGACCTCAGCAAAGATATAGGGCGAAACCGCGGTGACGGCGGGAAAGTATTTCGGAATCTCGTCCATGTACCGCTGGGCATCCGACACCGGATCGCCGCGCGAAAACAAAATGACGTGCCCGTGAAACCCGGTCAGCGCGCTCTTGAGCTCGCGCTCAAACCCATTCATGACGCTCGTAACGACAAGCAGAGCCGTCACGCCAAGCGCCAGGCCGGACATCGATATCGCGGCAATGAACGAAACGAACCCCCGTGACTTGAGGTCCCCGCTCGCGCGCCGCTCAAAAACAAAACGTCTCGCTACCGTCGAGACCAGACTCACGTGTCTTTTTTCTCTGAATTCGGATTGGCCTTGATCGGGCGCATGTGCGGAAACAGGATTACGTCGCGAATGCTGGCGCTGTTGGTGAGCAGCATGACTAGGCGATCGATGCCAATCCCTTCGCCGGCAGTCGGCGGCATGCCGTATTCCAACGCAGTCAGAAAATCCTCGTCAATGTCGCAGGCTTCCTCGTCGCCAGCGGCCTTGGCCTTGGCCTGTACCTCAAAACGCTCGCGCTGATCAATCGGGTCGTTGAGCTCCGAGAACGCATTGGCCATCTCGCGACCGTAAACGAAGAGCTCAAAGCGATCGACAATAGAAGGGTCTTTTTCGTTTCGACGCGACAACGGCGAAACTTCCGTCGGGTAATGAGTAATGAATGTCGGCTGAATCAGGCTGGCTTCCACTTCTGCGTCAAATACCGCCATCAGGAGCTGCCCAGTCGTCCATTTCTTGTCGCAATGTACTTTCTTGATCTCCAAATACGAGCGCAACGCACCGGCATCCGTCATCTTTGCCGTGTCTTTGAAGCCCGAATACTTGGCAACTGCGTCCTTCACCGAAAGCCGCGCCCAAGGACCGGTAAAATCGATGTCGGTGCCCTGATATTGGAACTTCAAACCGCCGATGACTTCTTTCGCCAGATACTGGAAAAGTTCCTCGGTGATTTTCATCAGATCTTCGTAGGTAGCGTAGGCCCAGTAAAATTCAATGGTCGTGAACTCGGGGTTATGCTTGATGCTGATGCCTTCGTTCCGAAAAAGGCGGTTCATTTCGTATACACGCTCAAAGCCGCCAACAATCAGTCGCTTCAAATGCAGCTCGGGCGCAATTCGCATGACCAGGGGCATATCCAGCGCATTGTGATGCGTCTTGAAGGGCTTTGCAGCCGCGCCGCCGGCAATGGCATGAAGCATCGGCGTGTCGCATTCCAGAAAATCCCGCTCATCGAAGAACTTCCGAATCGATGAGATAATCCTGGTGCGGGCCAAAAAGACCTTGCGCACGTCTTCGTTCATCACCAGATCGACGGAACGATTGCGATAGCGCAGCTCCACGTCCGACAGCCCGTGAAACTTTTCCGGCAATGGCCGCAGTGCCTTGGTCAAAAACACGAAGCGGGTTGCCTGCACGGTAAGCTCATTGGTCTTCGTGCGAAACAGCTTCCCTTCGATATAAACAATGTCACCCAGATCGGTGTAGGCTTTGTATCGCTCGTGCTGCTCGGGACCCAGAACATCTTTGGAAACGTAAATCTGAATATTGCCCCTGCGGTCCTGAATCCGCAGAAAGCCACCCTTGCCGAAATCGCGAATCGCCATCACGCG
>JACQAW010000111.1 GCA_016194725.1 Deltaproteobacteria bacterium | reverse complement strand
TTATTGCGCGGAGAATTCACGCCATCGACGAAGGCGAAAATCGACCTCTCGTAGTCGTGAACTGTGGCGCGATTCCCGAGGGCCTTGTCGAGAGCGAGCTGTTCGGACATAAGCGCGGCGCTTTCACCAGCGCGGACAAAGACAAGGCCGGAAAGTTCGAGCTGGCCCACGGTGGCACGCTATTCCTCGATGAGATCGGCGAACTGCCCCTGGCCGCACAAGCGAAGTTGCTGCGCGCGGTTGAAGACGGTCAGTTCTTCCGCGTGGGTGGCACAAAGCCTGTGAATGTAAGCTGCCGGATCGTGACCGCGACCAATCGAAACCTCGAAGAGATGGTCAAGCGCAAGCTCTTCCGCGAAGACCTCTACTATCGCCTGAATGTGGTTCGCATCAGAACCACGCCATTGCGTGCGCGTCTCGAGGACATTCCTGACCTGGCACGCTTCTTCGTTTTGCAGATTGGCGGATCACGAATGTCGATGTCCGACACAGCATTGAAGCGCCTGATCGCATACGAATGGCCTGGAAACATCAGAGAACTTCGCAACACTATCGAGCGCGCAATCATCGCCGCCCACCGACGCGCCTCGGATGAGATCGACGCTCAGGACGTGTCGCTCGACGGCGCCCTGGACGACCTTGGACTTGCGCAGAAGCGCATCGACACAGCTCTTCCAACCGATGTCTCAAATCTCACCGCGACGGACTACCAGTCTTTCCTTGAGACGGCCGAGCGCGAGTTTCTGCGGCTCGGGCTTCACCTCATGAATGGAAATGCCGCCGAACTTGCGGCACGTATCGGTTTGGCTCGCAGTACGATTTTCAAGAAACTTGCTCTCTACGGCCTCGGCAAGCGCCTACAGGTCGATGCGGAAGCGAGCGCCACTGATTCAGCCTTTGCAAATCAGCCTTCGCCGGGAGGTCTGCAATGACAAACGCCGGTGCCATGAAGTTGTTGAAGGCGGCGAGAACAGTTCAGGAATGGGCTGTCGCGGAAACCTTTCAAAAGGTCGTTCTCAAAGCCGCGAATGGGCGCCTCGAAGTAGCAAGCCTTACGCGGAATGGTGAGTACCACGCGGACGCGCTTACTCGTTTCCTCAATGCTGCGGCCTTCCTTGGCCTCGCGGCTAGAGAGGCGACCGGCCAATACTCCGTGGCGGTCAATGCGCCCAAATATCGACGCGATTCAGCTGACGCGCTCTTCTGGCTTCTGAACTCAGGCCTCGCCAACCTGCTTTCTACGGGCTCCATGCACCTAAAGACCATCTCGGCGTCTTCGGGGTTTGAGCCCGATATGTATTCCGCGGCCGTTGGTGCCGAGCTCTTATCCGAGAAGGGAGATCACGTTAGCCTGTCGCCAGACCTAATCGAGGTTCTTTCGCCAGAGTCGCGGACCTACATGGGGCTCTGGGTGAAAAACTACGAGCGCGTCATGTCAAAGATTTTTTCGCCGAAGGGACTGTCCGGCGCGATTCGCGACGGGCGCACTCAGTGGCCGGCCATTTTCGGCGCGGAGGTCTCGAACCCGTTTCTTCTCACTAAGGTCTATCCTGGGATCTTCAACGACCTCATGGAAGGAATGCACCAGGCTAATATCACCGACGACGAGAAGCTGGCCGCCCAGGTGGACAAGACCGGCGTCTGGAACGTTCTCGACATCGGCGGCGCAAGTGGCGCCTGGGCAACCGCCCTGGCCGACTCAAGCAGCCAGATCGAGGACATTCAGATTTACGACCTGAGAGATGGGATGCCTCTTTATCAGGCCATCTACAAGCGTTTCGCGGCGTCGAAGACGCGTCCGATTAGGTGGGTAGACGGAAACTTCTTTGAGGGCGACCGGCTCGACCGCCTTGCCGGTCTCCCCGAAGATAAGACTTTCGATCTTGTCTCTCTTGGCTGGATAATTCACGACTGGACCGACGAGCAGGCCGTCCAGATTTTGAAACGGGCTGCCGGCCATCTGCACAAGAATGGCCGCCTGCTCCTTCTGGAATCCATTATGGATGATGATCGACTCGGCCGCGTGACCCTAGCCGATCTCACCATGCTCGTTCAAACCGGAGGCCGTGAGCGGACGATTGGAGACTACTCTGCGCTTCTCTCGAAGGCAGGACTGAAGCTGAAGAAGGTCATTAACACACCGACTCGTCGCCAGATAATAGAGACGGTGCACGGATGAGAACGACAGTGTACGTCTCGCTATTGCTCTCGATGCTGGCGCTCGACGCTAGGGCCGCCATCAAGGGCAGCGGCCTAATTGGCTATGGCTCTTCGACGGCGATCATCACTCCAAAGATTCAGGAAGGCTTCCTGATGGGCTTCGAGCTCGGGCTGAAGGAGATGATTGGCCGCGAGAAGGCCGCAGACGTTCTACGCGTGCGTCAGATCACTGGCAGCTCACAGCTCGGAGCGGAGAAGAGCGCGACAGAGCTACTTAACCAGAACGTCTCTGCGCTGTTTGGTTTTCCGGGCAGCCACGACTCGCTAGTCGTCGGCCGCGTGGCGAAAGAAACCGGCGTTCTTACGATTGTTGCGGGTTCCAATCACAACGACCTGCGCGAGATGGGTCCGAACTTCTACACGACCGGCTTTTCGATGGATTACGAGGTTGAGTCGATGCTGAGCTTCGCGCAGAAGCTCTATCGAGGCAAGAAGGGGCTGGTAATCATCAACCCTTCGGCAGTCGCTTCGATGAGCCAGGAGGCTATCTTCAAGCGAGTCATCGCAGAAAAGCGTTTCACGGGCATCGACGTTCGCGTGACTCGGCTGAATCGCGACCTCTTGCTCGACAAGGAAGACCTGGAGCAGCTCAGAAGTGGCGCGATCAGCTTTATCTGTCTTACTCCCTATCCCGAGGCCCTTGTTGGCTGGGTTGATGAGATCACCGCTGCCGGCGTCGATCTCCCAATCATTGCCGGCACCGCCTGGGGCACGGTAGACTCGGACGTTCTTAGACGTTTCATCGCGAACCGAAAAGCTCCCTTCTACATGGCCGCCTCCTATCTGCGCGGGTCGCCTACGGCGAAGAGCTTCGAGGAGGCATTCTTCCGTTCCTATGCGAAGGAGCCGACCCCTGAGACTTCGTTCGGGTATGATCTTGGCGTCATTGCCGGTACGCTCGTGCGGCGAAGCAAGGGACAGGTCGACCGAGAAAGCATGATCGCGGCATTTCATCAGTCAAAGTGCTACGAGGGACTTTCCATTGGGAAGCTATGCTTCGGCCCGAAGGGCGGGCACGCGACTAGGCCCCTCCACTACCTGAAATATACGAGGAAGGGATTCGTTCCCGCGAGCTGAAGTATGAGCACGAAGTTTTCAGGCAAAGAATCACCGCTGCTCCGTAACCTGATTCTCATTCAGGTGGCGGCCATTCTTACCAGCTCAGTCGGCGTTTACTTCGCCTACAAGTATGTTTCGGAGTCCAACTTCAACTCGGCGGCGGCTAAGCTTCGCCTTGAGGTGGCGACTGAGCTAAGCACACGCGAGGACAAGTGGCGAGCATGGAGACAGCTCGGACTGGATGACGCGCTTCAAGGCGAGCTTGAGGCATTTCGCCAGAAACTTAGGCTCGAATCCCTAAAGGTTGTACCGTCGAGCGAGCTTACGACCGTTGATATAGTTCGCTCGATTGTGCTTCCTGAGACGCGTCCCAATGATCCAAAGCCGTTGAACGTAGTCGTCGCAAAGCTCGACCTCTCGGCCGCGGAGGCAACCCATCTGCCTAATCGCGCAATTCTCTTCGTGCTGCTGGTCAGCGGCCTGCTTTTCGTTGTTGTCGTGCTCTTTTCCGCTCAATACGTCTGGCAGCGGATTCATCAGCCACTACAGGGGCTCAACTCTGCCTTCGATCGCTTCTCGCGTGGAGAGGACTTCGATCTCACACGAATAAATGCAACGGGCGAAATGCGGAAGTTTGTGCGCGCGATCGAAACGCTCTATGCCCGCGTCAAGGATACTGAGAAGCGCGCTGTAATGGCCGAGGTCGCAGACCGGGTGGAGCACGACATCAGATCGCCGCTCGAAGCTCTGGAGATGATGCTGCCGATGACCGCACCACTGCCCGAGAAGCATCGCGTGATCCTCCGCAATGCAGTCTCCCGTATCCGGGACATCGCAAACGAGCTGAAGGCGAAGAAGGTCGCCGTAAAGTCTCAACAGGCACCGACAAGCGCAATGGCCGCTCCTTCGGAGAAACCCAGTGTGCAGCTCCTGTCGAGCCTCGTGGAGTCTGTCGTCAGCGAGAAACGTCTGACACTCGGAAACCGCGAGGTTCTGATCTCTACACCGCTCGACTCAAGTTCTTACGGGATGTTCGTGCTCCTGCGACCTGGCGAGTTCAAGCGTCACGTTTCCAACATACTGAACAACGCCCTTGAGGCAATCTCCGAGAACGGCTCCATAAGGATTGGGCTCGAGACGGCGGAGTCGAACAGACTTCTACTCACTGTTGAAGATACCGGGCGCGGCATAAGCCCCGAGATACTCGCCCGCGTCGGCGAATGTGGGTTTAGCTATGGCAAGTCGAATGGATCTGGCCTTGGGCTTTTCCATGCGAAGAAGGCCATTCAGGAGCTCGGCGGCGCTCTCACGATTCAGTCTCGCTTTGGTGTGGGCACCAAAGTAACTCTCGACTTTCCGGCTGCACGCCCGCCATCGTGGTTTGTTCCGGCGCTTGATCTGGGCGACGCACGCAAGGTCGTGATCGTAGATGATGACCAGTCCATTCACGATGTCTGGCAGGAACGGCTTGCCGGCCACGCCGAAAAAGGAGCACTTCAGCTCGTCCGGTTCAACGACGGCCAAGCCCTAAAGGGTTGGCTCGCCAGTAACCCCGATGCGAAAAAGCATAGCCTCTTTCTCATGGACTACGAATTACTCGGCCAGGACCAGAGCGGTCTCGACCTCATCGAGTCCCTGCAAATAAGTCAGAACTCAATCCTGGTCACAAGTCGCTTCGAGGAAAAGAAGATCGAGGACCGCGTAAAGTGGCTCGACGTGAAGATGGTGCCCAAAGGGCTGGCCCACGTGGTTCCCATCCGAATCGCCGCAGACTAGAGCGGCGGTCCTACGCAAGTGACGGGGTTCCGCCGACATTGCGGTGCGGCAAATAAAAATCTTTATCGTCCGTTGACATCATCACGGAAGATCATCAGACTTAGTGGTATCAACTCATCGTCATAGGAGGACGCATGGACCAGGAAATCAAGAAGCTTCTTCAGAACCGCATTCGCGATCACCTCAAGGAGAAGGACATCCCAGCCGCACAGGCAGCGCGTGACCTTGGAGTCGACCCTCGCAACTTCGATCGCGATCTCAAATCGAGCTCTGTCACCTTCGAGCGCGTGCTCGCGATGGCGTATCGGCTCGGGGTCGTGGTCGACCTCGGAGACCTGCGTGAAGAGGCTTATCGCCTCACCGCACTCTCGAAGGTGCTGGATGACGAACTGGACAAGGTGATCAAGGATGCTCGCAAGAAGCGCCTCAGCACCATCGAACAGCTTCGCATCGTCGCCGGCTTCCTGGTCGCCAAAATGCCGGAAGGCCATGCTCCGACTTCCGCAGAGATGGAGGAGATCAACAAGCTCGCGCTTCTCAAGGTGACCAGCTACCAGAAGGCGGGCGACGCGATCAGCATCGTGCGCGAAAGAACCCTGAACGGCTTTCGGTTCTATCGCCCCGACGACGAGACCAAGAAGGATGCGTTTTCCGTGACGAGATCGGTCCTCCACAGCTTCTGTCAGCTCTACGACGAGGAAACCTTCTACTACGAGGTCGTCGCGAAGATGCTTTCCGCTGATCCTGGAAAGGTCGCCGACATCATCACTCCGCGCGGCGAGGTGGTGTGGGAGAACGATCGCTTCGGCAGTGCGAACTAATGGCGGCCACGAAGCGCGGCACGGTGGAGAGTAACTAAAGGTGCATCCCTTTACCCACGCGATGACGGGCTGGCTGCTGGCTCAACCGCTCAAAGAGCGTCGCGATCGCCAGATCGTCACGGCCGCCGCGGTGGTGGCTGACGTTGATGGGCTCTCCATCCTTCTCGGGGTGGACGCCTACAGCCGTTGGCATCACACGTTTGGGCACAACGTATTCGCTGCCACGGCCGTCACCGCGTTCGGCGCGGCCGCAGGGCGTGACAGATTGAAGGTGGCCGTGCTTAGCCTGGTTGCGTACCATTCTCACATCTTTCTCGACCTTCTCGGCAGCGGTAAGGATTGGCCGATTTCCTATTTCTGGCCTGCCTCCGCGATCACCTATGCCTTCGATCCGCCCTTCCAGTGGGAGCTGGTGAGCTGGCAGAACATAGGATTCACGCTCGTGCTCCTAGGCTTCATTCTCAACCTCGGGCTTCGCCACGGCCGAACGATTGCCGAGGTACTCTCCCGCCGCGCAGACCGAGTAATCGTCCAACGGATCGCTCAGGTTTTTGGCAAACGAAGCACCTAACGAAACAGCCGCCAGCCACCGGGGACTCCATTAGCGGACCAGATCGCGTTCGAGTGCGGCAAGATCTCAAGCTCGACCTGCTCTTTTCCCAGATCGGTCTCACTCACGATGAAGAGCTTGCCGTCGGACAAGTCGTCCACGAGGTGCGCTCGAAGACCACCAGGTGAGCCGTATCGTTTAAAATCCAAGGTTAGAAGACCGATAAAGACCAGTGGCATGAGGACGCTGGCAACGTGTGGACTTGCGATCTTGTGCGCAATTCCCAATACAATAAACAACAGATAAAATCCTCGGAACTCCCACCGAAACCTAGATAGACGAGAAATCTGCTCGCCAAGCTCCTCTTTCTCTTCAGAGCTCAAATGCCGGTGGCGCAGCTCTTGAGAGCTTGAAAGATCTGGGCCACGCCACACGTCGGGAACCCTCGGAGAGTACGGCTTTGAGCGCAAGGCGACCACGCTACTAACTATTGCTGGGATCGGAGTGGTGACTGGATGACCGTTGATGCGATACATGAGACTCGATCCCGGTAGGATTTCCACTTCGTACTGACCCGTTTCGCCCTCATGAATCCCTTCGGCGATTCGATTAAACGGAATGGAGTATCTATCCGCAGCAGTTTTTCCGGTGAACACCTCTACAGTCCTTGCCGCCAGCACTGCCTTCCAAAAATTGCAGCGCGGCTGCTTCAGGCCGGCGACTATCATGCCGCCGAACAGGCCCACGAAAAACGATAGGATGAAGTAGCCGTCCGAGGCATCCTTGCTCAACCCTACGGACGTGCCGTATCGTAGGATGACTCCCGGAATAACTATCGCGAAAAAAAAGCCTCCAAGAACGCCAATGTTCCGAATTCGATAGGCGTGGCTAAACCGACCTGCAGCAGTTCGCAGCTCCGCTTCTGTAAGTGCCCTTGAGCCGGTCTTTTGTAGCTCTCCAAACCAATCCTGGCGCGAAGCAGGAGTCACAAACGCTGTCCAATCCGGCTGACATCGAAGTAGTAATTGCCGTGGACAAGATCGAGCCAAAGATTCATCCACACGTAGAGAACCTTCCCTCGAATCTCGTCTTGCTCCACGAATCCCCACTGTCGGCTATCGGTCGAGTAATCGCGATTGTCGCCCAAAACGAATAAAGCCTGCTCAGGGACTAAAACCTCCTTAAAGTCGCTTGTGGTTTCCTTTTTCGAATCGACGACCACGACATATGTTTTGCCGTCCAACTGCTCCTCGAAACACTCTCGTGGGCCATAAGCGTTTACGGAGCCAGCCCGGTCCATCTGACAAGATGCCGCCGAGAGTTTCCTTCTCACCAGTTCCTTGCCATTTATGAATACCACCTTGGACCTGATCGCCACCCTGTCGCCAGGGAGGCCAATCACTCGTTTCATGAAGGTCTCGTTCATGCCCCGCGAGGTTCGGTAAATTATTACGTCGCCTCGAGCCGGTTCTTTTTCAAGATAGGCGCCCAAGTCTACGAAAATTCGATCCCCCAACATTAGTGCCGGATGCATCGAAGGACTTGGAATTTTGAATGACGAGCCACTGCGCGCGCCCGGTACCCCCATCAAAACAAAAATCACCGCGACCCCAGCAGTAACGACGAGACTCCACCCCTTTTGATAGCCCTTGAGGTTATCCCCGCGTCTAACCGTGGCTCGTGCCGCATGGATCGAAGAGGCAATTCTGCAACTCAGGGTCATTAGCAACGCCATCAACATTCCGCCGGGGCCTGCTAATGCCAAATTCAATCCAAGGGCAGCCAATACCAAATAGAGGACGACAAAGACCCCGCCCACTGTCGCATGGCCGGAGTAAAGTTGGCCCAGCCCAGGAACCAGGAAGGAGAGGATGGCGGCATGCTTGGTGGGTGTCTCATTAGTCACAAGCTGCCAGCCTCCCCGTTACGACCCGCAAAATACAGCAGCTTTTTCTAACAGCTCGGACAGAGTTGCGTTCAGGGGCGCCTGCTCTTGCCCTGCGACTTTTTCCAAATATTGAACCAGCTTTTTCTTCAAGTCGTCTCGATGTGCGGGCTCGGACTCCGCGCACCCTATGACAACGTGATCAAGGACTGGCTTGAATAGCCCCCAAAGAACCTTCCTTTGCTTGGGAACCGTTTCGATCTTCAGCAGCCGGCCCTCGCAATCATATCCAACATACTCCTTATTCTTGACGTCGATGGCTTCAAGGTCGGACTCAGCCAGCTCCACTGACTTGTAGATATAGAGGTCGCCATTGCTGTCGATAACGATTGGAGGTTTCATCAAAACCTATCCCAGAAGGACCGGTCGGTGCTCCTAGTATCCCACGGGCGGTGCCGCTTCCCTGATCCGCCGGGAATGGTATTCCCTCCGGCGTCCGTAGCTGTTCGATGGTAATGCGGCCACTCTCCAGTAGGGTGTCCGGTGCGATTTCCAAATGGTGCAAATCTCATTTTACCAATTGTAAACTCTGTCCCTCGAATCGCAACCTTACAAGCCTGCTCAGCCAGCGGAACGACTAGATCGGTTGGATCGAGGAGGGGATCAGTCCCGATGGCATCACCTGGCAAGGCGCTATCACCAAGCATTGGCGCATAGTCGCGCGCAACTTGCCTGTCCTCGGGGTTGTTGTGGCGCTCCTCTGGAAAGTATCCGGTTGGGTCAGTATACCGCAGCGGATTGCTCCTGGCGTAGTTGTATGGATTAAAGTCCGTGGAATGCCCGCCGCGTCTCGGGACGTGGTCGATTGCTTCCGCAAACGCGTTTGCGCCGGGGTCTTCAAACTCCACCCACCGCTCTAAGCCTGGGTCCGGCGACATCGCACCTGCCTGCGGAATCGCGAAAAAAGTCACGAGCAGGGCAGCTATGATGCTCCTCATAGGTTCCTCCTGTCAGATGCAATCTTGCGCATGAACTCGTTCAGCTTGGCCTCGCCCTCGGCCATCTTCTTCTCGAACAATTCGTTGTTCTTTTTCAATCGCGGAATGTCCGCCAGGTAGTCGCGCTTGAATTTCTTCGTGTAATAGGAAGGGTCGAGACCCAGCAAGAGAGCCTTTTGGTAGTATGCCTGCGCAGTCGCGAGATGCTCGGCCCAGCTCCGGCGCTCGGATGTGTCGATCATTCTAAGCACGTCGCCATTCAGGCTCCCCTTGGGAAAGCCAAAATAATTGGGGCCAAAGTCGTCCTTTGTTTCGAGATAGTTCAGGAACTCGTAGCTGCCAGCTAGGTCTTGCATCACCTGCTCATTCTTGGGATTGAGCTTTTCTGCGACGTGCAGATAGTTGATTGATTTTAGTATGTAGCGGATGCGATCCCCATCGGTGAGGTCGCGTTTGTTCGACGCCCGTCCCCAATCCGCGGCGCTCATCCCGATCAGGTCCGCAAGAAGCTCTCGGTTAGTGAGCGTTCGCATATAGAGCCCGTTTTTCAGCGCCTCCGGCTTCATCGGCAGCCACTGCTTGTAATATTCGTCCGAGTGATAGGTGCCGTAAGAAGTCGCCTCGATGTTCTGGCGCTCAAGCTTTGGATCGTCGTAACGGAGGAAGGAGTGACGCGGCGTAAATACAAATTTGACCGGGTAGCCCAGGCGCTGTGCGACAACCTGATAGAGAAGCGGCATAGTGTAGCAGTTGCCAACCCCCGAATCCATGATCCCGTTCAGGTAACGGTTCTCAATTTTCTCTGCGGTGGGGTCGGCATAGTTGTAGCGAATCTTGCCGAGCTTGTAGAAGTAGGTATTCAAAGCACGAATGCGATACTCGGGGTCTTTGCTCCCCTGCGTGATCTTCTTAACACCTCTGGATGAGTCGCGCGGTAAGCCGCTCGCTGCTTTTCGAGAGCGGCGATCGCGCGTTTGGAATTGTGGGTCACGTCCTTTGCATTCCAGACGAGATAGGAACGGCGATCCACCCCGCCCGCAGCAAGCAGAGCGGGCAGAAGTCCAAGCACACCGATGACTCTGGTGGAAATCCCCATATGATGCCTTCAAACGTGCGACTGATAAAATCCCTGTAATTTCCATTTTATCACGCAGTTTGGTGCTTAAATTTAGTCGCGTGAATCCCGGCCGTTAGGCCGTGTGCGTTCAGTTACAATTCTCTGCCCTCATATATAGGTGCGCGGGACACAGTTGTTTCGGGTCGAAGTGCGGCGGAAAATAGTGACTTATGTCGAACAAAATTCGTGGCAAGCAGTTTATGTTCACGGGTACTTTTCGGTACCGAGGAATAAGAATCACTAGAGATCGCATCATCGCTGTCATTGAGCAGAACGGTGGCCGCTTCGTTCAAAATGAAAATGCGCGGGGAATTGCCGCCGGAACGGACTTCCTTATTCTTGGGGAATGGAATGCTCGAGTAAAGGACATCGACAAGTCAAAGCTGTCTGATGCTCAAGCTAAGAAGATCCCCGTTCTTACGCCGGAACAGTTTCTCGACCTTCTGTCGCCGGAAGATCGCAACACTCTGTTGGCTCAAAGAGATCCCCTAGCCGCATGAACATGATTGCAAGTTCGACCTGTGCTAAAGTCGAACCATGTGCGGACGCGCCTACGAAACCTACACCGACGAAGAGCTTGAAGCTCGCTATCTGAACGAGAAGGCAAAGCGAAACCCGCTCGGCCTCAAACCAAATTACAACATGGCTCCCACGCAGCTCTCGCCCATCGTTCTAGAGCAGAATGGGAAGCGTAATATCTCGTTGTTCCGTTGGGGGCTCGTTCCGTTCTGGGCGAAGGACGTAAAGAGTGCCGCGAAGTACAGCCTCATCAACGCCAAGGGTGAGGAGATACTCGAAAAGCGAAGCTACAAGGACTGCTTCATGAAAAGGCGCTGCATCGTCCCACTTTCGGGCTTCATCGAGTGGAAGCGTGAGACCGAAAAGGTGAAGCGCCCATTCGCAATTCACCTAAAGGACGAGCCAATTATGAGCGTGGCCGGAGTCTGGGAACATTGGGAGAGCAAGGAAACCGAGGAGATCGTCGACTCGTTCTCGATCATCACGACCTCGGCAAATTCCTTTATGAACAAAATCCACAATCGAATGCCCGTGATCTTGAGCAAGAAAGATGAGGATGCGTGGCTCGACCCGGACAACAAGAAACCTGAGAGCTTGTTGAAGCTGCTTGTCCCCTGTGCATCCAAGCTCCTCGCGGCTCACGAGATTTCGACTTTAATTAACTATCCGAAAAACAATCGTCCTGAAGTTCTGGAAGCAGTCGCGGCCGATTAGGCGCCTTCCCAAAATTCAGTCTTAGGAGGTGGGGTCTTCGCTTCGCCTTCCGTTTTGCATCCATCTTTAAAAAAGCTAAGCAGATCAAATTGCGCATCCGAAACCTCGCCGCCGATTTTCTTGACGTGCTCTTCGAGTGTCCGACTTTCACTTTTCAAAAAGACAGAACCGGGAGCCCCGACGTGGCTCGAATACTTGTCGGCCACTTTCGTAACGTGTGCCTTAAAGAATCCCACAAGGTCTTCCTGCTCGGTTGTAGTCAACTTGCGGAAGTGTAGTCCCTCGAACGCGCCAGCATAGGACAAGAAGTGCATGTGATTGGGGGCCAGATACCAACAATATGGCGTTGGATCAAAGCCATCTTTACAATACGGCTTGCCCAAATCGAACTTCGCAATCTTGTTCACATGAAGATCGATCACCAACAGTGTGCTTGTCTGCTCAAAGTAGTCAGCAAGAGAGATCGTCTTTCCTTCGGAAATCTGTTCGGTCAGATTTTGGTAATACATGGGAAACAGCTCGCGCGCGAGTCGTCTCGTTTCCGCGGCGAGATAGTTCACAAGCGACTGCATATCCTTGAAGTCGGACTTCTGCTTCGATGCCTCCATCACC
>JACQAW010000110.1 GCA_016194725.1 Deltaproteobacteria bacterium | reverse complement strand
GCCGGGCGTCGCCCACCAGTGGTGATTCGACAAAGCGGCTCACCAGGCGTTGATAATATTTGAAGGCGTTGTCGTGCTCCTTGAGCTCGCCATAGTTGTAGGCGATGGTGAACAGCACGACATCCATTTTCGGATGGTGCGGAAACTTGCGTTCGATGATCTGCGAAACTTCGATGCTCTGGCGCAGGTAGGTGTTGGGCGTCTTGAGCTTGGAAGCCTTGAAAGGGTTGTTCTGAAAATAGGTGGCGGTGCGCGCGCGGTCCGAGAGCAGCGTGGCCTTGCGCAGGAGCAGCTCGCCCTCCATCGGGCCCCGGGCTTTTCCGAGCAATGCGTCGAGCTGGGTCAGGGCGCGGGTGCGGGCGTCGTCGGCGAGCAGCTCGATTTTCGCATGGCGTTTTTCGTCGTCCAGCACGTTTTGCTCGTCGGCGATGAGCTCGCCGAAGAAGTCAAGGTTGTGCTGGTAATAGAATTTCCGGAGCTTGTCGATGTTCTTGACGTCAGCCGACGCGCTCTTGCAGGCAACGGCCAGGATGAACAGGGCGATGAGCGAGGCGAGTAAGCTTTTCATAAATCACTGCCTCACTACCGCGAATTTGAAGTCGTTATAGCCGGCGCGGGCGGCCGTATAAAGAAGCTGCTTGATGGTTTTCAGGGGCACCGCTTTGTCGGCCTGCACCAGCACCTTGCCTTCGAACTTCACGCCGGTTTTGTCGGCGGCCTTGCGGCTTTCCTGGGCCTTGGTCAGCATTTTTTGAAACAGCACGGTGACTTTTTTGCCGTCCTCGGAAGTCAGGTTGTGGGCGATCACTCCGTCCTTCATCGGAACGATGGCTTCCTGTTCCAATGACACGCCGTCCATGCGGGCCACGAGCTTCAGGCCCTGAGTCAGGTCGGCGCCTTGCGTGCTCCAGGGCAGCTTGATGTTCGAGGCCATTTCCAGATTCACGCTGCCGCTTCCAATGGTCATCAGCATGAAGACGAGAATAATGACGAGCGTGTCAATCAGGCTCGTGATCTGTAGGTAAAAGTCCTGCTCGCCGCGGCGAGCTTTTTTCCCGAGGATTCCAGCCCTCATAAAAAAACTCCTTATTTTGCAGTCTGTGCCGCCAAATTGGCGAGCACGAAATCGGGAAACAGCGTATCCACTTTCACGGTGTGGCCATTGCGCTCATCAGTGAACGCGAAGACCCCGTCTTTCGCGTCCAGATTGCGGGTCGTGTCCATGAACCGCACCAGCAGCTCGTAGTCCATTTCCACCTGCGAGGTGAAGTAGAGCGAAAACTCCTTGGGGCGCTCATTCTTGATTTTCACGAGCGCTGCGTGCAGCCCGACGAAATCGGGCTTGCCGGCCACATTGGAGATGGTTTTGCGGCCCGAGGCCGGGCCGGCGCCGCTGGCATCGAGCTCGATCGCGTTGGCCTTCACGACGAGCTCGAGCTTGAACTTCGGCTCATTGTCAGCCTTGGCGCTCGAGGCTGGCACTGAGATCGGCACTTTAGCGTCAAGTCCGACCAGGTTGACGTAAGTCGTGGACAGCAGCAAAAAGCAGATCAGGGTGACGAAGCAGTCGATGATCGGCGTCAGGTTGAGCTCAAAGTCATGCGCGACATGCTTTTTGCTGTGAAACATGATTAGGCCGCTCCTTTGAGTTTCTTGGCGTTGCTTGCAGCTTCGCGATTTTCGATTCCGGCGGGAATGGCGTCGAAAGCGATCTTCGAGAAGTCGTCTTCTTCACCGGCATACATACGGCCGTGCAGCATGGCCAGTACGCGGCCGCCGCCCTTTTCCAGCTCGTCCATCAATCTATTCGCGCGGCCGTTGAGCACGCTGAATGCGACCATCACGGGAATCGCCACAATCAGGCCCAGCGCAGTGGCGTTCATCGACATCGAGATGCCGCTGGCCAGCAAACTTTGTTTAGTCGCGGCGTCAGCGCTGGCAACCGCTTCAAAGGAAGCGATCAGGCCGGCGATGGTGCCGAGCAAGCCGAGCAGGGTGGCGACGTTGGCGATCATGGCCAGGTAGCCGATGCGCTGGCTCACGAGCCCCGAGGCGTCGAGAATGCTGACCTCGAGCGCAGTTCTGATTTCGCCTTCGTCGCGGGTGGCTTTGAGCAGGGCCGATTTTACCACGCGAGGGAGCAGCGCTTTCTCGTTGCTGGCGCAAAGATCAAGGGCGCCCTGCAAATTGCCTTTGAGCAGCATGCCTTCAATCTGGCCCAGAAAAAGCTTGGCATCGATGGCGAAGCGAACGAAAAGGCACATGGCCCTTTCCCAGACAATGGTCGCTGCGATGACTCCGGTAATTACGATTGGTGCTAAATGAACGTAATGCATCATATTCCAGCCCTCTTTCTATTAAACTAGCGAACGATATCCACTGGTGTGTAGTTCACGGTTACGAAAACGCTTGCTCCGATAGGAATCGCCGATCCATGGAACACGATGCTCGTGGTGTTGGCATCGAAGGTCCAGCCGTCGGTGGCACTGGGAAGAATCGTGGTGGAGCCTTGAAAAACCTGGATCGTGGACTGATTCGGAATGCTGGCCAGGTGAACCGCCGAAGTTTGTTCAAGAATGTGGGTGCCCATTGCCAGAAGTGAGGCGCTGAAGTCGGCCGCGCATACGTTGCCGATCACGCCGCCGGTGGTGGTGGCGATGCTCATCAGCTTGGTGCCCAGCTCGGTGTAGCTTACTCCATGCGTGCCAAACATCGTATCGCCGATGGCGTCGCAGGCGGCCTTGTCAGCGAGGTTGTCGACCACCATGGCCGAGACTGAGTAGGGCCGAAGAGTAGCGCCGCTTGGCGTGGTCGCTGGCGGCCTGATCGTATCCAGAAAAGCGAGCGCGTCTGCTGGCGTCACCGTGGTGTCGTCATCGGTATCGCTGACTTCGATTACGGCCAGATATGCGCCGGTGCGAAGAAAGCCTGTGTTGCAGCCGCCCAGGTTTGGCGCGGTAAAGGCAGCCTGAAACACGCCCAGGTTGTGTGAGTCCGTCGTGCCAAAGAAACCGACATTGGAGTTAGCGGCCAAAACATCAATAGGATTGGGGGTTGTTGTCGTAATTATCGCGGGGTTTCCGACGATACACGCGTTCTGGCCGCTAAAGTTTGGGTCATTGGGATGCAGCGGGTCCACCGGCCGAATGTCGGTCGTGACCACGGACATCTGGTAATCAAAGTTTTTTGTCACAAACTGAGTCATGAACGAGCTGATGCTGTTGGCCAGGGTCGTTTGAATCGGGCCCATGAGGCCGGCATTGCGAATGACCCAAAGAATGTCGACCTTGTTGTTGGCTGGCGCGCTGATCAAGCCCTGGCTCTTGCCCAGAATTTCGAAGTGAGCGTCCCGTTGGCCGCAGCCGGCGACCAGTATTCCAGCCAGCGCCGCCAGAGTCAGAGTCTTTAAGTTTTGCTTGTTGTTCGTACGCATAATTAATCTTCCTTAACAATGTTGTATATAGTTTACTTATTTGACTGGTATACGCAAGCCTTTTTTGACGCTATGCACAAATATCTAAATTTGCAGGAGTTTTCTAATTTCAGTAGGATGGCGTCAAAGTACCCAGGCTGGGTGCTCAATGGGGTGTAAGTGGCAACAGGCGAGATCTTCATCCAAATCCGCGGCAAAAATTATGGCCCATATAATGAGGCGGCGCTGAGCAAGCATATCAAAGCCGGTCGCGTGCCCTTTTCAGCCTGGGTTTTTTTCGACGACAATTGGCGGCTGCTGGCCGAAGTTGCCGAGCTTCGCCGTACGCATCCGGATTATTTCGAAGTCGATAAGGAGCGTCCCAGCGCCGCGGCCAGCGCGGAGAAGCTCGAGCAGCCCAAAGCCGAGCCGGCGGGTGGCGCGGCCACCGTATCAGCCGAACCTGTTTGGTTCTTCATTCGCGAGAAAAAGAAATTCGGGCCCTACTCGGCAGCCGAACTGGTCGGGCAGTTGCAGCGCAAGGAGCTCTCGCCCGCCACGTATGTCTGGCGCCCGGGTTTTGATACCTGGCAAAAGATGTCGGGAGTCAGCGAGTTCAGCCGCGACGCCATGAAACGCCTGGCCAGCGACGTGGACAACGTGCCGTTCGATATTCTGGTCAAAAGAAAATATACGCGCGCACCTTACGAAGTCGAGGTCATTGCGCACGACAATACCAAAGCGATCGAGGGCAGGACGATGGTCATCGGCGAAGGCGGGCTTTTCCTGACCACGCGCCGCCCTTCGCATGCCGTCGGTGCGCGTTTGAAGCTTCACTTTCGCGAAGGCGGCACGCCGTCCTTCAATGCCGTAGCGGAAGTGGTGTCGGTAGTTCGGGGCGAAACGCCCGGGTACTGTCTGCGGTTCGTGGCTCTGTCTGATGGTGACCGTCGTAGAATTGCCAAATTTGTGAGTGACCGGAAGTAGTTTCCGGTAAAAGGAGCTATTTTGAGAAAAGCATTTGTCCTCGACACCAACGTCCTCCTGTTCGACCCTCACGCCCTCAATAAGTTCGGTGCCAACGATGTGATCATTCCGATCACGGTTATCGAGGAGATTGACCGCTTCAAGCGCGAGATGTCTGAAAACGGCCGAAACGCCCGGCATTTTTCCCGTCTCATCGATCAGGTCCGCAAAGAGGGTTCGCTTTCACAAGGGGTTAAGCTGCCAAACGGCGCACTGCTCATCGTCGAGCTTTCGTCGGCGGGGCCGTTGCCACCTGAGCTTTCGGCTGACCGCGCCGACAATCGCATTCTGG
>JACQAW010000109.1 GCA_016194725.1 Deltaproteobacteria bacterium | reverse complement strand
GCTCTACCTTGAATTCTCCGTCGGAAAAAACTCTGGCCCACGTTTTGGCGTACGTGAGATACGCAGCTGCTCCCTCGATGCGCCGGCCCAACGCCAGATCTTCCAAGACAAACTGCGGAGACAAAAACCGGGTAACGCCAACCCAGTCTCTCTTGTTCCAGGCCTCGTACCAATCTTTAATATCACAGTGCGAAACTTGTCCGGCTATGGGAATCGGCGGCATGGGCACAGGCTCTCCTCACGAACGCATCTGACGCCAGTGTCCCGGTTGTGTCACTGCACCCAGCGTTGTGGATCCCGGCACTCGACCGGCAGCAGCTGCTCGCAGCTCAGGTTCATCTGAAAGATGGCGCGGGTCTGGCTATACGCATAATGGGAACAGCTGTAAAAAAGCGAGTTGGCCTGGGTACAGCCAGGCTGCGTGATGGCCCGAAACTCACCGTCGAAGAGCAGCGAGCTGCGCGTCGAGCCCCCGTCGATATCGGCCCGCAACGAAAGGGTAACCAAGGTGCCCTGGGGCGTGGCGAAATTATCGGTGCTTTTCCACTCCGGGTGCTCGCTGTGCCAGTACTTTTCAAGATAATGCACGCTGTGCGCAGGGCAGCCGGCATTCCGTGTACCGCGAATCTGGACAACCTGGTCGATGCAGGCCTGATCGGAGCAAAGACACGACTGGCGAGTCATCGAAACATCGGCCAACGCCGCCACGAACGCATTCGAAGGACTCCGCATGATAGAGTTGGCCGGTCCTATCGAACGGCACTCCTCGTTCCATTCCGTTTCGCGATACTCATCGGGCAGACCCAGCCAATGCAGGGTCTCGTGCAACATCGTGGCGCAGTCGCCCACGCTCATGTTCCAGAACTCCGAGTTTCCGCGCACGCTGGAATGCTCGTCGGTTCGCACCGCGATGCTCGGGGGCTGCGGCACCTCGGTCTGCCCCGCGGCGGCAAGTTTGATATCGAGGGTTGCGCCCCCAGGGCCTCGCAGCAAGGGCCGCACGCGCACCAGGCAGGCTTCGAGCTTGGCGCGATACCTGGCGTGAATCGCCGCGTTTTCGCCCCCCGTGCTGTCTGAAAATATGGGGTCGATGGTGGCGCGCCAGGCAGTATCTGAAAGCCGGGTCAGCGTGTAGGTGCTGCGCAGGCGAGTGCCGGTATTGCCCGAAATGGTTTTGGACTGGCCCACATCGAGCTGCGCGCACGGCACCACTGTGTGCTCGTCTTTGGCACAGCCCGATGCAAGCAACGCCACGAGGGCGACCAGGCAAGGGCTTGCTTTCATCAATACATGAGCGGCGCCTGCGGCGGCGCTCAATAGACGCGCGTTCATAGGGCGCGATCCATAGCACGGCTCTGGTAGCCCGGCTACCCCAGATGCGGGCTGGAATCCGCTATTGGGCCAGGGTCGCGGCCGCACCGGGGGTGGGGCCGCCTTGTAGAATGTTTTCGCACTGTTTGAGCGGAAAACGCTTCACGTCCAGGGACACGGAACGTTCGACCAGCTCGCCCTTCGTGAACAGCTCGACGAAGTAGTCTTTCACCCTTTGCAGCATGCCCAGGCCCAGAAGCTTGCGTACCTGTCCCCCCGCGATCATCGAATCAATCGGAATCTCTTCACCACTGGGAAGAGTGACCGTGGCATCGACCTGCACGGCCTGATTGTGTCGGCCCAGGATAAAATCCAGGCTGGGCAGCTTTTCGGACAGAAACGGGTGTTTTTCCCGAGCTTCCTCTGACGACCACTCTTTGGATTCCTTATCCCAGCTTTTGATGTCCGTGCGCCACTCGTCAGCAACTTCGGTGGGTATGGGCTTTTTGTCCAGCACGTCGCTCAGCGGGGCTTCCCATTCAACCGCGTTGGCTTTTCCATCGATGACCAGCTTGAATTTGATCTTGGTCTTTGCCGTCTCGGTCACGTCAATCGGAGCGCCGAACGTGTCGAGCCATTCGCCTTGCGACTTGAGCGGTTCATCAGTCTCGACAAAAACGTAATTCTGGCTCTTGCGCTCGCGCACCAGAGGGCCATCAAACTTGAGCGCGCCACTGCTGAGAATCGTGGCTTTCTGAATACCGGGAATATCGCGCAGCTTGCGCGCCAGCCAGCTGGACTTGATGGCCTGGCGCACTTTGATGTCGGCCATGCTGTGCGCGGTCAGGTACCCCGCCGAGTGGCCCAAGGTGAGCAGAAAAAACACCAACGTAGGCGCCACATGGTGCGCCCCCGAATAAACCAGGCCCGTCTTGAACAAAATTTCAGCGGCCCAGTACGTGTAATGAAAGGCTTTGCCCACGGCCCCGATTTGAACGTCCATGGGAACCGGTTTGGACATCAGATAGCGGTAGCGAATCGGGGCGACCGCCGAGCCCTCGGGGGCGGCCGTGGTGGCCGGCGTGTCCTGGGCCTGGGCCTGAACCTGGCTTCCGGACTGGACCGTGCGCGAAGCCGCATACCCGGCTGCGTCGGCAAGCGCCAGATTTGCTGACAAAATAATAGACAGCAGTGCAACGCCTGTCCAGCGGACCCGTCCCAAAAACGAACGATTCCGGGGTTTTGAATTTAGCTCTTGAAGCACGAAGGGGAAATTGCAAAAACAGCACCCAAATTAATCCCAAGTCCCCAACTCCCATCATCATTTGTATCCCTGTCCCGAAATACCAGGCCGCCCCAGCTGCGGCAGCATCTGAACCGGCTCGGCAACCGACTTCTCGGCTTTGCGAGACGCGCCACTGTCGGCTCCGTGGGCAAAGCTCACGGTTTTGGAGTCGCAGTCCACGCACGGGGTGTCGTCTGAGCTCTCGGCATTTCCGTCGTCGGCCACCGTGTTGTTACTGCCCGTAAGCGACGCGGGTTTGCGGGCCGCCGTTTCGTACACCACCGGCGCCGATTGCGCGGCAGCCAGCCCCGCCGCGGTTTCGGGCACGGCCAGCACGATGCGATGCTGACCAAAAATCTTGCGCAGCTCGCCCACTCGAATATCCGGCTGAATATGGTGGCAGTCGATGACCCAATTCGTGCCGCCGCCGAGGTGCAGATCGACTAACGCGGCGGGCCCGTCGGCTGCCGGGCGCAGCACGGTCCAGCAGGCTTCGCTGAGTTTGCGTCCCAGCACCGAAACCATTCCCTCGCCGCCATGAACGTTGGCAGGAAGAATGCCCGAGAGTACCTCGCTGGGCGGCGCGCCTTCCGAATTTCGCCAGGCGCTGCACCAGCTGGTCCAGCCCGGCGCGGTGTTTTGAATCTTGCCGTTGGCAAAATAAAGCATGTTGCTGGAATGGTCCGAAGCTCCCCCCAAACTGCCCAGTTCGGCGTTGATCGAAACCGAAACAGGAATTTTAAGCTGAATGCCGTGATGTTTGGGGTTGTCCCTTGAAACAGGGTCGGGAACTCCCAAGAGCTCGCTCAGCAGCAGCTTGTCGTTCACCTTCACCAGGCCGTTGCCCACCGACTGCGCCCGAGCCACGGACGCCGAGACGAGCAGCATTGTCATTGTTCCAATACCCAGCAGTATTTTCTTCACACTCACACAAAACCCCTTTCAAAAACGCCCATCCGCTTTGCGCTGTGCAGCCGCGCGTTTGGCAAAAGGCCGCACGACCACCGCCCGCGGCTCGACCGAGGAGTCAGCCGCCTCGAACTCAAAAGGCGTGCCGTCCGACTCATATTCCTCAGTCGAAAAACCGGTGGTCACCGCCGCCAGCGAACGAATTTTCAAAACACCTTCGCCGAAAATCTTTTTGAATTCGCTCACCGATATTTCGCAGCTCTCGAAGCGGCACTCGAGCGCGTACAATCCCTGCACGTCATGCATGGCCAGCACGGGGCACCCTTTTTTGCGGGCATAGTTGATTTCAAAGGCGGCGCCATTGGAGTCGTCCCACGAGTACATCTCGACGCGAAACTTGATCGCCTCGCGGCCAATCGAAACGCGCTGCAGGCTCTGCAAAAGGCAAAGGGGGCCCGCTGCCTTTCCGCCACTGTCGTCAAACCTGCCAATCGCGTCCGTGACCGAGCGAAAGGTGGTGCCGTCTTTGAAAAAAACACTCAGCATGCCATTGGTGTCGGAATAGAAACTCTGCTCGCCTTTTGAAATCGTGATCTGCAGCGGCTTTTCCGATTTCCGAATTCCAGTGGTGCTGGCCTTGCTCGCGTTCTCACCATCCAAGAGCTCGCGCAGCGAGCAGTCGCGGCCACCGCTGCCCCATCCGATGTTACCATCTGCCAAGGCCGTGGCCTGCGCAAAAGGCAGCACCGCTCCCAAAAGCGTGAGCGCAGCAATTGCACATTTTTGCCGCAAATCGGACAAACTCATCCCGGCCCCCTACAGGACAATTTTACCATTTTATAACGCTATGCGTTATTTGATAATAAATACTGTAATTTTATATACTTATCAGCCTATACACGATAGCATTTGCGTACTCCCGCCGCCAGGGTTACAGCCACCGCCCTCGACATATTCGCAAAGAACGGCTTAACTGCGGCCATGCAAAAACAATGGATGATCTACGGGGCCAACGGTTACACGGGCCAGCTGATCGCAAAAGAAGCCAAGCGCCGAGGGCTTTCGCCGATTCTTGCCGGACGTGGAAACGCAGTGGTGGAGTTGGGCGCGAGCCTGGGACTTCCCACTCGCCTGTTCGCGCTGACTGATACTGCGGCCTGCGCCAAACAGCTTGAGGGGGTCACCGCGGTTTTACACTGTGCCGGCCCCTTTTCAGCAACGAGCCGGCCGCTGCTCGATGCCTGTATTGCGGCCAAAACAAATTACTTCGACATCACCGGCGAAATTGACGTGTTCGAACAGGTGCACGCGCGCGACGCTGAAATCAAGCGCGCGGGCATTACGGCTATTCCCGGCATTGGCTTCGACGTCGTGCCCACGGACTGCGTGGCAGCCATGCTGAAACGAAAGCTGCCCGACGCCACACGCCTGTGTCTGGCCTACAAGGGCGATGGCGGCCCCAGCGCCGGCACGGCCAAGAGCTCGATCGAAGGACTGCGCAAAGGCGGACGCGTTCGGCGGAACGGCAAAATCATCGAGGTGCCGCTGGCGCAAAAATCGCTCGAGGTGACCTACAAGGATCGTCCCGTTTTTTCAGTGTGCATTCCCTGGGGCGATGTTTCAACCGCGTACTATTCCACCGGCATTCCCAATATCGAAGTGTACATGGCCGCGCCCCGCTCGTTGCCCCGCACGGCCAAGGTGCTGGGCTGGCTCACCCAGGTGGGCCCACTCGAAAGCATACTCAAAGCGCTTGCCGCAAAAACCGTACAGGGCCCAAGCCCAAAGCTGCTCACCAGCGGGCGCAGCTGGATCTGGGGCGAGGTTGAAAACGCGGCCGGCACCCGGGCCCTGATGCGCATCGAGGCACCCAACGGCTACACCCTGACCGTGGACGCTTCACTGACCGCGGTGCTGAAGTCGCTGCAAGAGCCGCTCAAGCCGGGCGCACTAACACCTTCGCTGGCCTTTGGCGCGGATTTCGTGCTGGGTCTCAAAGACGTAAAACAGCTCTAGCCGTTTAATTTACGCCAAGAAGCTCGACGTCAAATACCAGCGTCGAGTTTGGCGGAATGGGACCCTGGCCGCCAGCTCCGTAAGCCAGATCTGGTGGGATCGTGAGCTTGCGTTTGCCGCCCACTTTCATGCCGGCCACGCCCTGGTCCCAGCCGGCAATCACGCGGCCACCGCCCAGGGGAAATTTAAAAGGCTCGCCACGGTCAACTGACGAGTCAAACTTCGATCCGTTGGTGAGCCAGCCGGTGTAATGCACCGAAACTGTTTTTCCGGCAACCGCGACGTCGCCAGTGCCCACTTTAAGGTCTTCCATCTTCAGCCCATTGGGCGCGGTAACAACCGCCGCAGCAGCTGCCGCAGACGCACTACCGGACATGTTCGAACCGGACATCGCGGAACCCGACATCGAGGAGCCCTCCATCTTTCCGGCTGCCGGAGCATCTTCGCTCTTCTTCGTGCAGGCGGGAAACAAGACCAAACCACCAATAGCTGCCAACAAAATAAACTTTTTCATGATGCTCCTCTTATAGATGAATCTGGCGCTTCGCAACCGCGAGCGCCGCTTCTTTGATGACTTCAGGCAAAGTAGGATGGGCATGGCAGGAACGCGCAATGTCTTCTGCGCTGCCGCCAAACTCCATCACCATGACCGCTTCGCCGATCATGTCGCTCGCACGCGGCCCTACAATGTGCATGCCCAGCAACTTATCGGTTTTCGCGTCCGCGATGATTTTTACGAGCCCGTCCGTTTCCGCCATCGCTTTCGCGCGACCGTTGGCCAGGAACGGGAACG